>NZ_JBIQDP010000013.1:0-141278 GCF_045370945.1 Pseudobacillus sp. 179-B 2D1 NHS | reverse complement strand
ATGATGTTGTCTCATTACCAGCAAACGAAAAACCTGCTCGTCAGCTACAGCGAGGATGCCCTTGGATTCTTCTAATACTTACAAGCACAGCATCTTCTGCACTAGCGGAAAGGAGCGTATTTAAATGGTTGAACGTGTAACAGCCACCCCTGCTGCCCTTGAATTAATTGACAAGCTGAAGCAAAAATACGGTCCCCTTATGTTTCACCAATCGGGAGGCTGCTGTGATGGCAGCTCCCCAATGTGTTATCCGGAGGGTGAATTCTTAACAGGCGATAGTGACGTACTGCTTGGTAAAATTGGCGGCTCCTCTTTTTATATTAGTGAAGCCCAATATGAATACTGGAAACATACACAGCTGATCATTGATGTCGTTGACGGACGTGGTGGGATGTTTTCCCTCGAAGGTCCTGAAGGCAAGCGATTTTTAACGAGGTCGCGTGTCTTCACACCGGAAGAGCGTCAGGAATTAAATATTTAAACACAAGAGACCGGCCTTCAGCCGGTCTTTCTATTTCAGATGGCAATATATCCATCTGAAACGTATGTACAAGTGGAAAAATAAACCTTACAATAATAAAAGAAAGAAAATTCGAAATTTATCTTAGGAAATGACACAAAATAATAGAAGAGTGAGGTCCTGCAAATGAGTCAACCAGAACAGCTAATACCAGCTGAAGAAGTCAGTAAAGAAATCGAATTTCCGCTTTCATTTGATGAGTGGGAGCAAAAAGCGGCGAGTCTCATGCAGGCTGGTGGATACGGCTATGCCAGCTCGGGTGCTGGAAAAGGAGAAACAGCTAAAAGGAACGAAGAAGCCTTTGGCAAATGGGCAATTGTTCCGAGAATGTTAAGCGATGTGTCTAATGCCGACATGAGCGTGTCATTATTTGGCCGCACATATAAGCGGCCGTTTCTGCTGGCACCGATCGGCATGCAAAAGCTTGCTCATCCCGAGGGAGAATTGGCCTCTGTTAGAGCCGCCGCCGCTTTAGGAATTCCTTTCGTATTAAGTACAGTAGCAAGCCATTCTATTGAACAAGTAGCAGCGGCCGCCCCAACGGGCTCTAAATGGTTTCAGCTTTATTGGTCTAACAACGAAGATGTTTCTTTCAGCATGGCGGAAAGAGCGGAGAATGCAGGTTATGAAGCCATTGTCGTGACAGTGGATACAATTCGAACAGGCTTCCGTGAAACCGATATTCGCAATCAATTTTCCCCGCTCGCTAAAGGCTTTGGGAAAGCGAATTACGAAAGTGATCCTGCCTTTATGAATGCCTTAAAGAGCCATGATGAGGAAGCAATCGTTACGTCTATGCTGGAAAACATGCAAACGTTATCTCTTCATTGGAACCATATCGCCAAGCTGAAAGAAAGAACCAACTTGCCTGTTTTGTTAAAAGGTATTTTACACCCTGAAGATGCAAAAAGGGCATTAGAATATGGGGTAGACGGCCTAGTCGTTTCCAATCATGGAGGACGACAGCTCGACGGAACGATCGCTTCTATTGATGCTCTCCCTGCTATTGCGGAGGCTGTCCAAAAAAGGGTGCCTGTTTTATTTGATAGCGGCATCCGGCGGGGCACTGACGTGATTAAAGCTCTTGCACTAGGTGCGGATGCGGTTTTAATTGGACGACCATTCCTTTATGGCCTGGCGGCTCATGGACAACAGGGAATAGAAAAGGTTATTGAGAACTTCACCCGTGAAACGGAAATCTCCCTTTCACTCTGTGGTATAGCTAATTTATCTCAGCTTGGCATGCTTAAAATGGTAAGAGATTCGTTCGGCCAATTCTAAAGCAGCGTTGAAGGATTTGATAAAGCGACGACAAGAACTGATTTAATGCCTGCTTGATAGGTTATTAAATCAGTTCTTTTTATTCAGAAGCAGCCGAATGTAGCTTCTTTATGTCAAGCATTTGCGTTCACTGCTGGCTTTCAGTACTCTTTTATATAAGTTATATAATTTTTACTTGTCACAACTGAAAGGAAGGATGATATGACCGGGCAAGCATACATACGGACAAAAGCGGATAAAATCTGGACAAAAGACTTTATTCTTATTTGTTTGGCAAATTTCTTCATTTTTCTCGGATTTCAAATGACATTGCCGACCGTACCTCTTTTTGTTGAACATCTGGGGGGCAGCGAGCAGTCCATCGGTATTATTACAGGGATCTTCACTTTTTCTGCTCTTTTGCTCCGGCCTTATGTAGGCCATGCGTTAGAAAAGAGAGGACGTCAGCTCATTTATATGCTCGGGCTCGCTATTTTTGTCTTTTCAGTTGGTTCTTTCGGTTTTGCTGTCAGTATTGCCTTTCTGCTTGCCTTGCGCATTATTCAGGGAATCGGCTGGAGCTTTTCAACAACAGCCACCGGCACAATTGCGACTGACTTAATCCCTCCTAAACGACGCGGTGAGGGGATGGGCTATTTCGGGCTTTCCGGTAACCTTGCTATGGCGATCGGCCCCGCCTTGGGATTAACTCTGGCTAGCTCAATCTCCTTTGCAAAGTTGTTTATGATTTGTGCCGGTCTGGGTGTGGTTGCACTCATCCTGTCAACCAGGGTACGTTACAAGAAGGCAGAACCTTCTTTAAAGAAAGAGTCTCCTGGCAGATTTGACATTTTAGAAAAAACAGCAGTTAAACCATCCGTGCTACTGTTCTTTATCACAATTACGTTTGGTGGGATTTCTTCTTTTTTACCTTTGTACACAGCGCAAAAAGGCATTGGCGGAATTGAAATGTACTTTTTGATTTTCGCTCTCTTTCTCATGATTACCCGAACATTTGCTGGCAGAATTTATGATAGAAAAGGGCATATCGCTATTTTTCTCCCAGGATCTTTCATTATTTTTATCGCTATGCTTTTGCTTGCATGGCTTCCTAACTCTACAGCTCTTTTTATAGCAGCAGCGCTATATGGCACAGGTTTCGGCAGTGTCAATCCTGCTTTGCAAGCCTGGTCAGTTAATCAGGCGCCAAACAACCGAAAAGCGATGGCCAATGCGACGTTTTTCTCCTTTTTTGATCTTGGTGTAGGCGTTGGAGCAGTAGCCTTTGGTCAAATCGCCTTTTTGCTCAGTTACAAGGACATTTACTTAGCCTCAGCTGTCTCAGTGTTTTTATCTATGCTTCTATACACCATCATGTTATTAAAAGAACGGGGAAAGCAAATCAGGTAGATCATCAGGGCTATATCATCCAGCTTCTCAGGCAGTTCATTGGAAGATTGATCTCAAACACTGTATTATTTCTTATTGCAGAACCCATAAGGAGGGGAAATGATGACTGCAATAAAACCAAAACACTTCCAAGGCATTCCTTTATCTGTGCTCGATCTTGCTCCTATTAACGAAGGAAGCAATGCAGCACAGTCTTTTAAGAATAGTACCAACCTCGCTCAGCACGTGGAAAAATGGGGATTTCACCGTTATTGGCTGGCTGAGCATCACAATATGCCGGGCATTGCCAGTTCAGCGACGTCCGTAATCATCGGCCATATCGCCGGAGCGACCAAGCATATTCGCGTCGGATCGGGAGGCATTATGCTGCCGAACCACGCGACGCTTGTTATAGCCGAACAATTTGGAACACTCGAGTCCTTGTATCCCGGCCGGATCGATCTCGGCATTGGCCGTGCCCCTGGCAGCGACCAGGCGACCGCTTTTGCACTACGCCGCACACTTCATAGCCGCGTCGAGGATTTTCCGCTGCAGTTGGACGAACTCCAAGCTTACTTTGAAGGAAGTCCCTCTGCCCGTGTACGTTCGTTTCCTGGCGAGGGCTTGGACATTCCAATCTGGCTGCTTGGCTCAAGCGATTTCAGCGCCCGCCTTGCTGCTCAGAAAGGTTTGCCTTTTGCTTTTGCCAGTCACTTTGCGGCAGAATATACACTTCCAGCTTTAAAAATTTATCGCGACAACTTCACCCCTTCCAGTGTGCTTCAGGAGCCGTACGCTATGGTTGGAGTAAATATTATTGCCGCTGATACGGAAAAAAGAGCTCAGTGGTTAGCCACTTCTCAACAGCAGCAATTTCTAAGCTTAAGAAGGGGCGAACCCACACAGTTGAAGCCGCCTATTGATGATATTGATCAAGTTTGGAGTCCATTTGAACGAGCCGCCATTGAGAAAACGCTGGATTCACGGGCTACTATTGTTGGTACACCTGAAATTGTTCAGCAAAAACTTTCCAGCTTCCTGGAAGAAACAAAAGCGAATGAAATTATCGTTAATTCACAAATTTTTCACCACCAAGACCGGCTGCGTTCGTATGAGATTGTAGCCGACATGATGGAATAGCTTTTCATACAAAACGCCCGGCAATCATCAATAAATGGATTGCCGGGCGTTGCTGTTTCTGCTTATTGTACGTTTATTTGCTGACCGGGCAGGCTATTTTTTATACCATGCCTTTAAATCTTTTATCCCTTAACGAGCTGCCTTAGCTTTTCATTTCTTGTTTCTTGCTCTTCCTGGGAGGATAGATCATATTTTTTAAGTAAGTGGAAAAGTTCATTTAGCGTATGCTGTGCGTGCTGGTCTTTTAAAAACTTGTACAAATTTTCATATAAAGATGTCGAAAGAAATTCTTTTTGGCTTTCCAGCTTTTGAATCACATCTTGTTGTGAATGATCAATATTACACTGTCCCATGCAAACCACCCTTTCCAATTTCTTCATTAGTCCTTCAACTACAATCTAGCATAAAAGCCCTTATCATTCAGCTTCAAGATATTAATACCCTCTATAGACATAAGGATCTTTTGGCTTATCGATCGGATGCCATTCTTTTACAAGCAATACTGGGATCGTTGACTTGAACGGCTGATAATAAATGGATGACAAGGTGCCTTTCACATGAATCCAGTCATCATCTTGAAGATTTGTTTCTTCCGGGAATTCAACTAGCATCCCAAAAGCCCCTGAATCTGCAACACAATGAATGATACCAAAACGAAGCACAAACAGCTGTCGCTTATCCGTACTCTCTCCATGAAAAGCAAAACCATCAAACTCAATGCTCTTTCCAAGAAAGTCCCCTGGAAAATCATAAATAGTTTCCATTCCTTTTAAAAACTGAGCATCATCTAAAACGATCTCCTGCTTAGAGGCATATTTAGCTAACTCCTTTTCCATCAGCTCATCATACCCCTCTTTGCCGTAATAGACACTCGTATCAGGCTTTAAATATTGAGTTTGGGCATAATGGTCGGCAGCCTCTATTTGTTCCATCGGCTTGAATGAAAACCCCTTTGATTTAACGATTGTTGAATCCAGTGTAGCAACCGGGAAAAACAAACCTGCTACTAAAGGAAACACAAAAACAAGATAGAAAAGCCACCGCTGGTAAAAAGGCTTATCCTTTTCGTGTTCGTGATCATGGTCGCAGCATGTCTCATCGGCTGACTCCCCTGATCCCTTAAAATAGTCATAGGCCTGAACAACGGTAAGAAGCGCAAAAATAAAAATCGCGCTGTATGATAAATATGCATATTTCATATTGATATATTTAGTGATATTTCCGGAAGCATGGAGATGAAAAAAGAAAAAGGTAAACAGCAATAAAATATAGATTCGAAACATCCCATTCCCTCCTTTAAATCAACAATGAACCAATAAATACAAAAATCGTAATATATGCAACTAAATACAATACAAATCGTTTATTAAATGTACCTAACATCATAAGAAGATTTTTAATATCGACCATCGCTCCGAAAACGAGAAAAGCAACTAGGGAGCCGGTGGAAAAAGTACTTCTAAAAGAAGAGGCGATAAAAGCGTCAGCCTCTGAACAAAGAGACAAAACAAAAGCCAAGCCCATCATAACAAGATGAGAAGCTGCTTCCGTTTGTCCAATCTCTAATAGAGTGGAAGTTTTAACGTACGTTTGCATAGCTGCTGCAATAAATGCTCCGATAATCAAATATTTACCGACCGAGAAAAATTCCTCTGCGGCATGACGCAGCATACCAACAAACTTATGGATGAATGTCTGCTTTCCCTGAGTATGACAGTGGTCATGTGCTGAACCTTTCTCCAAAAGTTGGTTTTCGTTAAACTGCCACGAAATAATAGCCCCCACTAAAATAGCTACGATAAATGACAAGCCACCCCGGTATAGAGGCATATCCCACTGATTGCCAAACGCAACATAGGTTGAAAACAGAACAATTGGATTAATTACAGGTCCCGTTAACATAAACGCAATGCCGGCATGCAAAGGAACGCCTTTTAAAAGAAGCCGGCGGACAATCGGTACGATGCCGCATTCACAGGCTGGGAATAAAGATCCAATGACCGCTGCAGACAGGACAGCAAAAAAACGGTTTTTCGGTATAACTTTCGCTATCATTTCCTCTGTGATAAACATTTGAATAAATCCAGAAATGAAAACGCCAATTAATACAAATGGAATCGCTTCTATTAATATACTAATAAAAATTGTGTTTAACTGTAGAAATGATTGCGAGAACATGAGAAAAATCCTCTCTACTTATAGAGCTGTGCATATCAAGACCTCATTATAACACACTACTTTTTAATCTCTTATTATTTGCATCTTGCCTTTATAAACGAACAGGACCATTCAAAAGCCCAGAAAACAAAGGCTTAAGAACAGTCCTAAAAACTACTCTTCATTTGAATTTTCCCTTCTAAAGAACCACCGTACTTCCGGCCTTTCGTGCGGGGTAAGATTCATTATAAAATAACCAATAATCAAAATTAAAACAACAAGTGAATAAAGCAATGTGTTGATAGGATGGTCATGGTCAACAATAATAAGCCGAATCATAGCCGTGATGCCGATATATAGAAAATACCTAAGCGGAAAGTGATAATCTTCCTTAAAATATTTAACGATCATTGTGATAAATTCGAAATATAGAAAAAAGATAAGAATATTCGCGAGGAAAAGCTTGTAATCATTCGCCCCTCTTTCTATTAAAATTTGGCTGAAAACAATCAGCTCTTTCACTAATAAAAAAGATAAAATGATAGCAAGAAAAATCAGAGAGACATTTAATATGGTTTGAAGAACCTTAGGAATAATTTTCAAAACAATTGTGAAATCCTTTTTCGTTTTAGACATCGAATACTTCCTCCACCCTATTCTAAAATGACCATACTTAACATTTCACATAAGAATTTCTACGTCGTTCATTTATGTATAGAACTTGGGTGAATGATCCACGGCATGATCCTATCCTCCTTGACCTTAAAAATGATAATAAGTATATATCATATTCTAACTATTTTTAAAATTCAAGATAGGGAAAGCACGCACTATTTACAATTTTTTAAACGTTACACGATTTAATTTTACAAACAACAAAAAAGCAGACCTTTGCTGAGGCAAAGGTCTGCTTAGTATTCTTACTCTCCTAAATCTACATTATGATACACTTGCTGAACGTCTTCCAAGTCCTCCAGGGCATCGATCATCTTTTCAAATTGATCCTGTGCATCTTCTGGCAGAACAATTTCATTTTGTGCCAGCATTGTCAGCTCAGCCACCGTAAATTCTGTAATTCCGACTCCCTTTAATGCCTCCTGCACCGCATGGAACTGGTCTGGCTCAGCGTAAACGATGACTGCGTCATCTTCTTCTATGATGTCTCTAGCATCAACGTCTGCTTCCATTAAAATCTCCAATACTTCATCGGCTGTTTTTCCTTCAATTCCAATAACAGCTGTCGCATCAAACATATAAGCAACCGATCCGCTTACACCCATATTGCCGCCGTTTTTGCCGAAGGCAGCCCGCACCTCTGACGCTGTACGATTTACGTTATTTGTCAAAGCATCAACGATAACCATCGATCCATTTGGACCGAAACCTTCATAACGAAGTTCGTCATAGTTCTCATCTGATCCGCCTTTTGCTTTTTCAATCGCGCGGTCAATAATATGTTTTGGCACACTGTATGTTTTAGCACGTTCCAGTACAAACTTTAGCGCCTGATTCGATTCTGGATCAGGTTCACCTTGTTTGGCCGCTACATAAATTTCACGCCCAAATTTAGCATATATGCGACTTGTGTTAGCATCTTTTGCTGCTTTCTTCTCTTTAATATTGTTCCATTTACGTCCCATCGTGAACACTCTCTTTCCACTTTGAATCTAAATTAAATGATGAATGCAAAACAAACTGGCTTTTCAACGCTATTTCAAAGGAGCTTGTGACGATTATATATAACGAATCAAGTACGTTGCTTAATCATGCGCAGATTATATTATACCGCAATTAAAGCTGCTTTGAAACAAAGAAGAAGAGACCATCTCTCCACTTTTGCAAAACAATATTTTCCAGTTGAATGACAATGTCTTCGCACCATGTTAAAATATTTGATGTGGGAACGTTCCCACATCAAGTTATATAAAAAATTCAGAGGAGTTCTGCCTATGTATAAGCTGCTTGCTTTTGATTTAGATCATACGCTTTCCGATCCTGATAGGCCGATTCATCCAGATATACTTCAATTTTTACGAAAGGCTGAGGATCAAGGAATAAAGATCGCTATTATATCAGGCCGCCCTGCGATGTACTTAGGAGGCTTAGGAAGGCAGCTAGGGTTAAAAGAGCCTATCATAGCTGGAGAAAACGGCGCGCATATTTACTATCAAATCGGCTTTCCTCCTAAGAAAGTATTTACTCATGAGGTCCATCCATCAGGAAAGCAAAAGCTGGATCATCTGCGCTCACTTGTTCAAAAGAATTTTGGCCATACCGCCTGGATACAACCGAATTTCACTAACTTTGCTGTTTTTCCAATGAAGCAGGAAGTGCGTGACGAGCTTTTAGACTTCGTTACCCATTATTATCATCATGTGATTGATGATCACGAATACACGTTTTATGCCCATCCTGATGACAGCTTTGAAATCGTCCCTCCTGGGATTGACAAAGGGGTTGCTCTAAATATTATTATGGATTGGGAAGGTATCAAGAAAGAGCAAGTGATAGCAGTCGGAAACAGCGCTAACGACTTGCCAATGCTAAGGGAGGCCGGTGTAGCCATTGGCATTGGCCTACACGAAGCAGACTACACGGTCAGTCACATTAAAGAAGCTATCGCTTTTATTAAAGAGCGCCTGAACATACAATTGGATTAGTTAGAACAAGCCTTGTGCAAAAAGAAGCGTTTCTTCCCATTGCACAAGGCTTTTCATAAACAACTTTTTCAGTTACATGCTTTTATAAGTCGCGGGCGTTAAATGTATCTCCACCCTCTAAGCTTCCCGACTGAAACCCTTTGTAAAACCAGCGCTTTCTCTGCTCGGATGTTCCATGAGTGAAGCTTTCAGGAACAACATATCCTCTCGCCTGTTTCTGAAGGGTATCATCGCCGACAGCACTTGCAGCATTTAGTGCTTCATCAAGGTCGCCTTCCTCTAACAGTCCCATTCCTTGAGCATGGCGGGCCCATACACCAGCCAAGTAGTCTGCCTGCAGCTCAAAGCGGACCAGGTACTTGTTAAACTCCTCCTCGCTGAGACGCTGCCGGAGCGGCATAATCTTGTCGCTTGTTCCGAGAAGCGTTTGGACGTGATGTCCTACCTCATGAGCAACCACATAAGCCATCGCAAAATCTCCGGGTGCATCGAATCTTTGCTGTAACTCATCATAAAAGCTTAAGTCAATATAAAGCTTTTGGTCACCTGGACAATAAAATGGTCCCACTGATGCACTCGATGTTCCACAGGCGGATTGCACACTATTTGTATACAAAACCAGCGTCGGCTCTTTATAGACCAACCCTTCCTGCCTAAAGATTTCTGACCATACATCCTCTGTATCCGCCAATACAACAGATACAAACTCTGAACGCTCTTTCTCCTGCTCCGTTTCTTCATAAGAGCCGCTGTTATTATTATCTGTCGTTTGCAGACTGTTCATCAAATCCGTCGGATCGCCGCCGAGAAAAGTAAAGACGAGGATAAGAATCAAACCGCCGATTCCTCCCCCGAGGAGCGTTCCTCCACTCATTCCTCTTCTATCTTCAACGTTGGAGCTTTCCCTTCTTCCTCTCCACTTCATCCTGCTTCCTCCCCTGGTTGCTTCGTCATTAGTGTTATACCCGGGATTGGCTAATTTAAAAAAGAAGATTTTGGATAAAAGAGCAGCCTAGGAATGAATGGCTCCTGCTACATCGTACAGCTGTAAATCAATATCAACGGCTTCACCAACAGCAAGTTTGGCAAGCTGTGCGCCAAGAAACGGTCCGGCTGTTAATCCAGAAGCACCTAGACCATTGGCAAGAAGAAGATTTTCAAAGCCTGGCACCTTCCCGATCACCGGCAGAAACCCCGGCGTGAAAGGGCGAAAGCCAACGCGTGCTTCCACAAATGTCCCATCAGCCAACCCTGGTGCGACAGATAAGGCTTTATCAAAAACTTCCTGTAAGCCGCCGGCTGTAATACGGCGGTCAAAATTTTCATGTTCCTCATGTGTAGCGCCAATGACAATCCGTCCTTCCTCAAACGCAAGAATATATTGGTCACTTGGCGGCATAACAACCGGCCAGCTCCCAGTCTCCGTGTTCTCCAGTTGAAGATGAACAATTTGGGCTTTTTGGGAGGTGATTTGAAAACTTAATCCAAGCGGCGCCAATAATTCACCTGCCCATGCTCCGGCTGCTACAATTACACTGTCTGCCTCGTGCTCCTTGCCTTTTACTCGTACGCCGGTGATTTCACTGCCTGTCTTCATCAGCTCCGCAGAGCCATGTATATGTACAGCGCCCTGCTTTTGTGCCGCTCGCAGAAGCGCCGCTCGCAAGGCACGACCGTTCACGCGCGCTGCCCCGCCCACATGCACAGAAGCAAAGTCTTTCGATAAGGACGGAAATAAGGCGGACGTTTCAGCAGAAGTAAGCAGACAGACCTCACCGATTTCTGGCGCATCCTCCCGCCTCTTCAGTGCTCTTTCTTTCATTTTTTCGAGTTTTCCGGCATCCGTTTGCAGGCTAATTGCTCCCACTTGCTGATATCCTATTTCTGTTTCCCCGTCTTTTTCAAGCTGATCAATCAGCGAAGCATAGTACGCCGCTCCTCCTTTGGCAAGCGCATACCAGGCCTTATTTCGCCGCTGAGACAGCCATGGACAAATGATACCGGCTGCCGCATCCGTTGCTTGACCAGGATCTTGCCGGTCAATAACAGTGACTTTCGCTCCTGCTTTCACCAAGTGATACGCTGTTGATGCTCCTAAAATTCCTGCACCGACCACAATAAATTTTTTCATATAACCACCTTTTCAAATGGATTCCCTTATTTGAGAACAAACATTTTGTGCTTACATTTTAACATGCAGCTTCATGAACGCCCTATTCTAAAATAATAGCAGCCTGTGGCAAAACACAGAATATACGATCAGCTTCATGCCAATATTAGAAAAGAAGTAAATTATAAGGAGGCCAGCCCATGAACAAACAGCGTGCCAAAGAAATTGCTACTTCACCTGTTATGATAAATGTGACCTATCAGGGAGTGCCTGTTTACATCCAACACGTAGATGAACAGAATGAAACAGCCAGAATCTACCCTTTGGATGAACCGGAAAAAGAACAACACGTATCCTTAAATAATCTGGAAGAGCATTAAACCGGCCCCCTGCCAGCTTTTGTTTCTTACTTACTCCTTGGAGGAGCAGGAGCAGTCAATCGCTCCTGCCTCCAAATAAATCTTCAGTAAATCTCAGCCATTCACGCGCTGCAAACGAAAGGTACCGATTTTTACGCCAAATCATTACCAGATGCCAAGGAATTATCGGATCTACAAGCGGCAAAACCCGAATTCTCTCCTTATCTAGTTCCCGACAAATCGGTTCCGGGAGAAAGGCAATGCCAAGATTGGCAGCTACCATCTCACTAATAAAGTCCCATTGCGAGCTTTCATATATGACCTGCGGCTGAAACCCCTTTCGTACACATTCTGCAATCACCCGGTCGTGGAGGGCGAAATCTTTACGAAAAAAAATAAAAAACTCCTGCTGCAGCTCTGCCAAAGTTACTTTTTCTTTTTCCGCTAGTGGATGAGACGGGTGAACGAGCAGCATCACCTTTTCTCTTACGAGTGAAAAGGAATGAAACAATGCCTCATTTGCTGGCGACAGCACCACCCCAATATCGAGCAAACCGCTTTCCACATCCGCCTCTACCTTCTTTGCTCCGTCTTCTACAAGATGAATCACGACATCCGGATATTGTTCACGAAACTTCCCCAATACTTTAGGAAAAAAACTAGACCCAATCATTGGAGGCAGACCAATAGTGATACGGCCCTTTTTTAAATTCATTAAATCATCCAACTCTGTTGAGAGATGATGAAACGAATGAACAATATCCTGTGCCTGAGCAAAAATAACTTGCCCGGCATCTGTTAATTCGATCTGCTTGCCTGAACGGTTAAACAATATAACTCCCAACTCTTCTTCAATGCTCTTAATCATTTTGCTAATCGTTGGCTGTGTAATATATAAAGACTCAGCTGCCTTTGTAAAACTCTTATGCTCGGCAACCTTTAAAAAATATTGTAAATGCCGGATATCCATTTTCCTTCTCCTTTTTAGCTATAGATAAAAGGAATGCCATTTATTCTATATATGCATTTTACCTATGAAAGCAGATGAAGTACACTTTTCTTTGAAGGGAGGAAATGACATGAGGATTTTCCTTAAAAGCATTGTTCAAATCATCCTCTTATGCGCCTTTTCTCTAGGCATGGACCAGCTCGTTAACTGGCTTCATTTAAAAATTCCAGGAAGTATTTTAGGCATGTTCATTCTGTTTATTCTGCTGCAAACGAGGATCGTCCGGATTGAGTGGGTTGAACTAGGGGCGAATTGGCTTCTTGCCGAGTTGTTATTGTTCTTCATCCCCTCTGCTGTGGGAATCGTAAAATATAAAAATGTGTTAATGAATGATGGCCTTTATGTCACATTAGTGATCGTTCTAAGCACAGCCATCGTGATGGCTTGTACGGGGCTAACAGCTAAAAAAATTGCTGAAAGGAAGGAGCAGAGACACTCATCATGATCGCTCTCTATAGTCTCGTTTTTACTATATGTTTGTATTGGGGAGCTAAATGGTGTTACAAACGGAAGCCAAAAGTGTATTTGTCTCCCCTACTCACAGTGCCGGTACTCGTTGTCGGCTGTTTATTTTTGACACACACATCTTACGAATCATACGATATGGGAGCACAGTGGCTGAGCCGGTTGCTTGAACCAGCAACGATTGCGTTTGCCATTCCGCTTTATAAGTATTTCAATATATTAAAAAAACATGCAGCTGAAATTATCATCAGTGTGCTGTCAGGCTCAATTGCAGCTATCTTTTCATCTATGGCTATTGCTAAAGTACTGCACTTAAACACACAAATTGTTGATAGCCTTATTCCTCGTTCTGTCACTACTCCTATTGCCATGGGAGTCTCTGAAAGCATTGGCGGCATCCCAGCAATTACAGCTGTATTTGTTATTATGACAGGGTTGCTCGGCTCTATTATTGGCCCAATTATTATTCAGCTTTTTCGGATCGAAAATGAAATTGCCCGAGGTGTCCTGCTTGGTACAGGAGCACATGGCGCCGGCACGTCAAAGGCTTTTGAGTTTAGTTCAATTACAGGGACCATTTCCAGTTTATCTATGATTCTGGCTGCACTTATTACTCTTTTGATGGTCCCATGGATCCCAGTGTTTTTTTAAGCAACGATAAAGAGGAACTTCCCACTAAAGGGAGGTTTCCTTATTATTTAACCAATTGTTTCACTAATTCTCTGTTACGTGCTTTAAACCTCTCATTATGCGAGGATACCATCCCATATTCTGCAGCACCTGGCTGAATAAATTGTTTTGCTTTGTTGACTGCATTCGCTGCATCATGGAAAGCTCCGGCGATTAAATGCACCTTGCCGTCATGTTTTAGGATATCCCCGGCAGCATAAAGCCCCTCTACCGATGACTCGCTGGCGGCGGTGCCGGCAATAAAGTACTCATTTGCTCTTTCAATATTCAATTTACTGCTTTCAAGAAATGTCTTGTCCTGCTCATAGCCATGGCTAATGATCACTTCATCAATAGGCAAATATGCGATCTGGCCTGTTTGATGATTGGTAAGCTCAACCCGTTCAATCACTTCATGATTTTTGCAGGCAATCAGCTTTGTAATGGACGTATGGAAAAAACAAATCGCCGAACTATTCATCAGCTGTGTCACTTGTGCCTCGTGTCCATTTAACGCTGCTTTTCGATAAGTTACATACACCGTTTTAGCGATAGGCTCTAATTCATTCGCCCAGTCTATCGCCGAGTTTCCGCCTCCTGAAATAATGACCGTTTTATCCTTAAAGCGTTTCAAAGATTTAACCGTATAGTTTAAATTAGACACTTCAAACCTTTCTGCCCCTTCAATTTCAAGCTTTTGCGGATTTAATATTCCGCCGCCGACAGCGACAATCACGGTTTTGGAAAAATGCTTTCGCCCGGAAGCCGTATGTAACATAAAGATTCCTTCTTCATCCCGGGTAATTGACTCTACTTTCTCATTCAATACGACCTCCGGATTAAATGTTAACCCCTGCTCTACAAGCTGCTCAATTAATTTTGCCCCTGGTATAGGAGGCTGACCCCCCACATCCCAAATCATCTTTTCCGGGTAAACATGCAACTTTCCTCCTAATTGGGGCTGATACTCAATCAGCTTTGTTTTCATTTCTCTTAACCCGCTATAAAACGCTGAATAAAGACCTGCTGGTCCGCCACCAATAATCGTCACATCGAACAATTCTGCTCTTTCCATTCCCATTCACCCCTTGGCAACTAATTGTTATTGATTATCATTATCAATTAATATAACCTTTTTCTCTTGCTTTTACAACGAAAATAGCCATTGACAACTGAATAAGGGGCAATTATAGTAAGCATATAAACGATATTGATAATCATTATCAACAAATTTTAGGAAGTGAAGCTATGATTCGTCTCTATACAGATGACTTGCATGTAGGTTATGGCGAGCGCTTAATTGTCAAAGGGCTGAGCGTAGAAATTCCCGATAAAAAAATTACAACGATTATCGGCTCAAATGGCTGTGGTAAATCCACCTTATTAAAGGCCATCACCCGGATTATTTCTCATCAGTCGGGAACAGTCATTTTAGATGGAGAAAATATTGCAAAGGAAAATACAAAGGCACTCGCCAGAAAAATGGCGATTCTTCCACAAACACCCGAGAGTGCAAGCGGCCTGACAGTCGGTGAATTAGTCTCTTATGGACGCTTTCCTTACCAGAGAGGGTTTGGGCGCTTGACGAAAAAAGATTATGAAGTCATTGATTGGGCCCTTGAGGTTACCGGAACACAGGACTTTAAATTCCTGCCGGTGGATGCACTATCAGGAGGCCAGCGTCAGCGTGTCTGGATTGCCATGGCTCTTGCTCAGGAAACAGAAATTATTTTCCTTGATGAACCGACGACCTATTTAGATATGGCCCACCAGTTGGAAGTACTGGAGCTTTTGCAAAAGCTGAATAAAGAACAGGAACGCACAATTGTTATGGTCCTTCATGACCTAAATCAAGCTGCCCGTTTTGCTGATCATATTATTGCTTTAAAAAACGGTGAAATTGTAAAAGTTGGAGATTGCGAGGAAGTCATGAGACGTGAGGTGCTGAAACAAGTGTTTCATATTGATGCCGACATTGGACGGGATCCCCGAACAAACAAACCTATTTGTATTACTTATAACTTGGTAAAAGGAGAATAAACATGAAAAAAATACTCATCTCATTTGTCCTGCTAATTGCGCTTGTTCTTGGCGCCTGCAGCGGCGGAGCAACAGAGAAAAAGGAAAGCTCAGATTCAAATGAAAAAGGATCGAAAACGATCACGTATCAATCTGAAAATGGACCTGTCGAAGTTCCTGCCCATCCTAAACGTGTGGTCGTTCTTCAATCATTTGCGGGCAACGTCATGTCTCTAGGCGTTAACCTTGTAGGAGTCGATTCATGGTCAAAAATGAACCCACGCTTTGAGAAAGGGCTTAAAGATGTGGAAGAAGTGTCAGAGGAAAATCTTGAGAAAATTATTGAGTTGAATCCCGATTTAATCATTGGTTTATCTACTACTAAAAATATTGATAAGTTAAAAGAAATTGCTCCTACTGTCACTTATACATACGGAAAAGTAGATTACTTAACTCAACATGTAGAAATCGGTAAACTGCTCAACAAAGAGAAAGAAGCACAGGCTTGGGTTGACGACTTTAAAAAACGCGCTGAAGCTGCCGGAAAAGATATTAAAGCGAAAATTGGTGAAGATACAACCGTTTCTGTTATTGAAAACTTCGATAAACAGCTTTACGTATTCGGTGATAACTGGGGTCGCGGTACCGAAATCCTTTATCAGGAAATGAAACTGAAAATGCCAGAGAAAGTAAAAGAAATGGCTTTAAAAGACGGCTACTATGCATTATCTTTAGAGGTTTTACCTGAATTTGCTGGCGATTATATGGTTTTTAGCAAAAACCCAGATACCGATAATTCATTCCAGGAAACAGACACGTATAAAAACATCCCGGCTGTGAAAAACAATCACGTGCTTGAAGTGAATGCAAAAGAGTTCTACTTTAATGATCCAATTACTTTAGATTTACAATTAGACTACTTTGTTAAAAGCTTTCTTGGTAACTAATGATCATTAAGGGAGTTCTTATTCAAGAATTCCCTTTCCTTATTTCACAAAAGAAAAGATGAGAGACGGATGAAAAAAGAAAATCAACGTTCTACTTTATTTATTTATAAGTTCATAGTCAGTGTGCTTTTATTGATCATTACCTTTGTTATAGCGATGGTATTTGGGGCAGCTGATACGTCCGTAAAGGAAGTATGGCTGGCACTGACCTCCGATGCCTCCGGCAAAAATATTTCCCTGATTCGTGAAATCCGCCTGCCGCGTGAAGTAGCAGCTATCTTTGTCGGAGCGGCATTAGCTGTTTCGGGGGCTATTATGCAAGGGATGACACGAAACCCACTGGCAGACCCAGGGCTGTTAGGGCTAACATTCGGAGCAAATGCCGCTCTCGCGATAACTATTGCTCTTTTTCCTTCGGCAAACTATCTCTCGATTATGATAGCTTGCTTTATCGGAGCAGCTGCCGGGGCTATGATGGTTTTTGGTATTGGTGCGATTAAAAAGGGGGGCTTCTCCCCTCTACGAATTGTACTAGCGGGCGCCGCTGTTTCAGCATTCTTATATGCTATCGCACAAGGTGTAGGCATTTATTTTAAAATCTCAAAGGATGTATCTATGTGGACAGCAGGAGGCATGATCGGCACATCCTGGAACCAGCTTCAACTTGTCGTGCCAGTTATTTTAATCGGCCTCCTCATTTCACTTTTGCTCTCCAGGCAGTTGACGATTTTAAGCTTGAGTGAAGAAGTTGCCGTTGGTCTAGGTCAAAAGACGCTGCTTGTCAAAATAGCACTCTTTATTGCTATTATCCTGCTGGCAGGCGCTGCTGTTGCACTTGTTGGGAACATGGCCTTTATCGGTTTAATGATCCCCCATATTGTACGGGCTGTGGTCGGAACAGATTATCGCTTTATTATTCCCATATCCATCTTTGTAGGCGCTGCTTTTATGCTTGTCGCTGACACACTCGGACGCACAATTAACTCTCCGTACGAAACACCGGTCGCTGCTATCGTATCCATAATGGGGTTGCCCTTCTTTCTGTTGATCGTACGTAAAGGAGGCAGTATGTTCTCATGATCGAGCCCGCTTTAGTAAGAAAACAGCGCATGATTTTATGGATTTTATTTGCCTTTATTATGATCACCGTCATCATTGGTATAAGAATGGGGTATGCCTCCCTGTCCTATGATCGGATTATTCCAACCCTTCTTGGCCAGGGCACATTTAAGGAAGAGTTTATTTTATTTTCCATTCGCTTGCCGCGTATTGTTATTACATTGTTAGCAGGAATGGCACTCGCTTTGTCTGGAGCTATTCTACAGGGCATTACACGTAATGATTTAGCTGATCCCGGCATTATCAGCATTAACTCCGGTGCAGGTGTAGCGATCGCTGTTTTCTTTTTATTCTTTCCAATCGAAGCCGGGTCGTTCGTTTACGCCCTGCCTCTCGTCGCTTTTGCCGGAGCTTTATTAACTGCTTGCCTTATCTATGCCTTCTCGTACAGCAAAAGCAATGGTCTGCAGCCGGTAAGGCTCGTACTTGTTGGAGTTGGTTTTGCTATGGCGCTTTCCGGGCTGATGATTGTCCTTATTTCATCCGCTGAGCGTTCAAAAGTAGACTTTATCGCTAAGTGGCTGGCCGGCAATATTTGGGGCACTGATTGGCCATTTGTCTGGGCACTCCTTCCGTGGTTAGTCGTACTTATTCCTTTTTCATTATATAAAGCGAATCGGCTTAACCTCCTTGCCTTAAATGAGCCAGTAGCTATCGGTGTTGGCGTAGCAATTGAAAAAGAGCGGCTCACGCTGCTTTTAACAGCAGTAGCACTTGCTGCTTCAGCCGTTTCTGTGACCGGCGGGGTTTCCTTTATCGGATTAATGGCTCCTCACATTGCCAAAGCTTTGGTCGGTCCTAGAAATCAGCTATTTATTCCTGTTGCCATTCTCATTGGCGGCTGGCTATTGCTGCTTGCAGACACGATCGGGCGCAATCTTGTTGATCCCGACGGTATCCCGGCTGGCATTATAGTTGCTTTGATTGGAGCTCCCTATTTTATGTATTTGCTGCTGAAAAAGTAATCACGTGTTTAGCATAAATTTAGCCCATTGAGTCTGAATAGCTTAGACTCAATGGGCTTTTTGCTGTTTTTTACAAACTTCAGCCAGCTTTATGTTGGTTATTTTATCTATTCTTAACGCTCTTATTTAGAACGTGATTGCTCTACAAATTGATTGAAATCAGGCATCGTTGGATTAGAGATATAATGCCCACCTTCTACTTGGATTGTCTGTCCTGTGATAAATTTAGATTCATCAGAAGCAAGGAATAAAGCCGTATAACCAATGTCATCCGCCTCGCCATGGTATGGCAGGGCGTTAAATTTAGCGAAAATATTCAGCACCTCTTCTGGCATATTGTTTTTAGCTGCAGGAGTTAAAATCAGCCCTGGGGCCACTCCATTACAGCGAATGCCATCTTTTCCATACTGTGCTGCAATGTATCTTGTCAAATTTACAACGGCAGCTTTAGAAGCTCCATAGGCAGAGCGCAGAGCGTCGCCAGCAAATGCCGCCATGGAAGCCGTGTTAATAATGGAGCCGCCTCCCGCTTTAATCATATGAGGAATAGCAAATCGGCTGCCTAACAATACACTTTTTGTGTTGACGTTCATTAAGCGGTCCCATTCTTCTAAATCTATGTTTATGACATCTAAATCTTTATGAAGGTTTGTTAAGCCGACATTGTTAAAAAGAACAGTAATTGTTCCATATTGCTCGACTGTAAAATCAACGGCCGCTTGAATAGAATCTTCCTTAGAAGCATCCAAAAATACAGCTGCTGCTTCTCCACCTTGTTTTTTTATATTTTCAGCTGCTTCTTTGGCCCCTTCGAGATTAAAGTCAGCAATAACAACCTTTGCTCCTTCTTTGGCCATTAACGAAGCTGCTGATAAGCCAATTCCTGAAGCTCCCCCTGTAACGAGAGCTACTTTTCCTTCTACTCGTCCCATGTCTTTCACTCCTTTATTTAATGCTTCCCAGCTATTTTCTCACCGATTCATTTAATGATTAACTTGTCCCTACCAAACTATTTTAACATCTAATTATTTTATTTTAAAATGATTTGTTTATTCTATTAATGAGATAGGGACTCTCTGCTTTTCAGACACTAGGCACCTTATTTCTCATTGTCTGATGAGGAGGCTTTTCTTTGCCCCAATAATGGTTACATATTCTTTCTCTCTATTGGTAATGATAGGGGCAGAAAGAAAGGACGGAATACAGAATGGATAATTTACTGATTGCACGTTCCTTATTTGGAACGACTATGGCATTTCATATTATTTTCGCTACCATCGGGGTGGGGCTGCCTCTCATGATTTTAACAGCAGAGCTGCTCTATCAAAAGACGAAAGACCTGGACTACGTAGTGATGGCCAAGCGCTGGACAAAAACGTTTGCTGTTTTACTTGGAGTTGGTATTCCAACAGGCACAATTGCCGGTGTGCAGTTATCCCTTCTTTGGCCTGGATTTATGGAGATTATTGGAAAAGTTATGCCGCTGCCGTTTCAAATTGAAATTTATGCTTTCTTTGTTGAAGCCCTCTTCATGTCTATCTATGTCTACGCAGCCGAGAGAATCGCTCCGTGGATGAGAATTGTCAGCTTAATACTAGTCGCCTTGGGAGCTTTAGCCTCTGCCGTACTGATTACAAATGTGCACGCCTTTCAAGGAACACCCGCTGGTTTTCGTTATGAAAATGGAAAGTTCTTTGATATTAATCCATGGGAAGCTTTTTTTAATCCAAGCTTTTTTGTTACGGCCGGCCATGTCGCCCTATCCGCCTATGTCGTTGGCGCTTTCGTCGTTGCCTCCGTGGCAGCGTTTAAAATGATGCGAAATAAGCACGGCTCAAGAGTGTATCTTTTTCATCAAAAAGCATTGATGGTCAGCCTTGTTTTAGGAGGGATCTTCTCTTTCTTAACGGCGATTAATGGCCATGCGTCCGCTCAATATTTACATGAGTACCAGCCTGAAAAGTTAGCTGCTGCAGAGGGGCTGTTTGAAACACAATCACATGCTCCTTTAGCGATTGGAGGCATTACCGATCGGGAAACACAAACGATCAAGGGAGCCATCGAAATTCCCTGGCTGCTAAGCTTTCTGGCAGGCAACAGCTTTGATACCGTTGTTGTCGGGTTAAACGACTTTCCTGAAGAACTGTGGCCGCCATTGTTTATCCATACTCTCTTTAATGCCATGGTAGGGATCGGTTCACTGCTTATTCTTATTTCGTTAGCCGGGATCGTATGGAGAAAGTTTCTGAAGAAAGACCGATTTCCGAAATGGTTTTTGTGGCTATTAGTTCTATCTGGTCCTCTCGCTGTTATTGCGATTGAGTGCGGCTGGATTTTCGCTTGCTCAGGAAGACAGCCATGGGTGATTTATCGTGTGTTAGCAACAGCCGAATCGGTTACAACCGCTACGAACCTGGGCGTTCTTTCTCTTCTATTCTTTTTTGTGTACGTTCTGTTAGGCATTACGGTTGTCATGGTGCTGCTGTATTTCTTTAGAAAGAACACTGAATTAGATGATCTTGAGAAGGCCGAGAAAGGAGCTTAGCCATGCTATTTAACTATACAGGAGGCGTGATTCATGCCAAATGAGCTGATTGCTATTACGATTCTATGGGGATTTGTATTTATTTACTCGATCATGGCAACGATGGACTTTGGCGCCGGCTTCTGGTCAATGATTTATATACATCGTGAAAAGACAAGAGCAACGAATATCGCCAACCGCTATTTGTCACCTACTTGGGAAGTGACGAACACGTTTATCGTTGCCTTGGTTGTGGCTGTGTACAGCTTATTTCCGAAGGCAGCTTACACACTTGGTACAATTTTACTCGTTCCGGGCAGCATTATCTTGCTGCTGCTCGCCGTCAGAAGCGCCTTCTTAGTCTTTTCTAACATTGCTGTAGAATATAAAAAGCCACTGACATATGTCTCAGGTATTACCGGCATCTTAATTCCGGGCTTGTTAATCAGCGTCTTACCTATCACTCACGGCACATTTATCGATTATAAAGGCGGACATCCCACTTTGAATTTACAAAAGCTTTTTACGAGTCCGAGTGAATATGCATTTATTGGATTTGCCATTAGCAGCACCTTATTTTTATCATCCTTGCTGTTAGCCGATTATTCCAAGACATCCAATGAAGAGGAAGCCTACAAAGTGTACTTGAGAGATGGAAGAATTTTAGGGCCAATTTCTTTACTGATGGCCTTTGCCATTATGCTCACTTTAAGGGCAGAAACACCATGGTTATATACGCGTATGATGGAAGATCTGCCTCTGCTGCTTGTGTCACTTGGCTTCTTTTTAATTGGAGGGCTCGGTTTATTTCTTCCTTCATTTTCAAAGAAAGATGTACGGGGAATGCCAAGGCTTGCTGTTGTAGCAGTTACGACTCAATATTTCATTGCCAGTTATGTGTACGGCAAAGCCCATCTGCCATATATGGTTTACCCCAATGTGACTATCCAGTCCGGTTTTACCGATCCTAACTCCTTTATGGCCGTATTTGCCACTTATATTGCCGGCTTTGTTATTCTCTTTCCCGGCTTTATTTATTTTTGGAGGCTATTTATGCATGATAAAAAGTATTTACGGCAAAAAAGCTAATGATCTTCTGAAAAGAAAAAGCTTGATGGGCTGCCGGCCCGTTAAGCTTTTTCTTTTCTAACCCTTCACCACTGATTCAACAGCGAGGTAATCAAAACAGTTAAAGCATAGATAAGTAAAATGACTTGCAGAAGACCCGTTCTTCTTCTCTGCTTATTCACTAAAAAGAGTCCCACACATATCATTGCCAAGATGATGCAAGTAACATCTAACAGGAGTTGATTGGCTATCATCCGGCTTACGTAAACACGATTGTTTTATTGCCGTGAACGATAACTTTATCTTCCACATGCCAGGAAACGGCTTCTGCAAGGACACTTCTTTCCACATGACGACCGGCAATCTTCAAATCTTCTGCTGTGTAGCGGTGGTTGACTCGCAAGATATCCTGCTCAATAATCGGCCCTTCATCAAGCTCATTAGTTACATAATGAGCAGTCGCCCCAATCAACTTCACTCCGCGGTTAAAAGCCCTGACGTAAGGATTTGCCCCTACAAATGCCGGCAAAAATGAGTGGTGAATATTAATGATTTGGTTTGGATATTTGGCTATAAAACTAGGAGAGAGGATTTGCATATATCTTGCCAAAACAATAAAGTCGACTTTTCCTTCCATTAACTCCATCGCCTTGTGTTCAGCTTCCTCTTTCGATTCATGAGAAAGCGGGATATGATAGTAAGGAATGCCATAGCTTTCCACTATTTCTTTTAAATCAGAGTGATTGCTGATAACCATTGGAATCTCAACCGGGAGTTCTTTTGATTTCCAGCGCCAAAGAAGCTCCAAGAGACAATGGTCTGCTTTAGAAACAAAAATCGCCATCCGCTTTGATTTTTCTTTATTTCTCAATTGCCATTCCATTGGGTAGGATTCAGATAATTCCTGCAATCTCTGCTCCAGCTCATCAATAGCAGAGCCCTTCTCATCCATATCGAACTCAACCCTCATAAAGAAAATGCCATCTTTAGGATTCGTGGTATGCTGGTCAAATTGAACGATATTTGCTTTATGTTCCAATAATACATTAGATACGGCTGAAATAATGCCCGGTTTTTCTGGACAAGTAACTAACAATTTAAAATAATGAGTATTCCCCTTTTTATGCAAAATTCTTCCCCCATCCTTAAACGCCATTCTTTGTATAACGAAAAGCTATTCGATCGCACAATCACTTGAGGCAAAGCTTTCTCCAACTAAGAAGCCCGTTTCCTTTGTATAGTCAATATGTGTTTCAGCATCGAGATAACGTTCAGTAAAGCGATCTATGCGAATTTGCACCCCATTGCAATCAATCACCTTATCATTTCGGCGCGGCTCATCAAATGTAAGGGCAAACCTTACCGATATTCCACATCCACCAGCTACATCAGCATCAATTCTTGGAGAATACTTTTCTTCAAGCATCATTGCTTTTAACTGCTTCATCGCCGGTCCTGTTAATGTAATCATCATCCTTCCCTCCTTCTGCGAGCGTTTTCTAGTTATACACCTTGTCTTGCTCACTCCCTTTTTCTGCACGCAAAAAAGGACAGAAAAGGGTACAATCCCTTCTCTGTCCTTTTACCTGAGAGTTTAACCCTATCTTCAATAGGGCCTTCCCCTTTGGTGGCGTACTTAAACGCGCTCTCCAGAGGTGCGTCCCATTGTGGTTCTTCTACCTGAGAGATTAATTCCAAGGGCCTTTTTGGAACTTGCTCCTTCGGTGGCTTATTGCTCGCACTCTCCCACAATCGTCATCCGCTATTTTTATTCAGAATAATTTAAATATTGGTGATTGTCAATTGTTTTCCCAATTCTCTTACCTATAGACTAGATCCTCCATAATGAAAAATAACAAAACGTTCATTGTCATTTTTTTTATAGAGACCCGGCACTCTCACTTCTTTCACCAGTTGAAATGGAGTATACACTTCAAGAAATTGGATGTACTCCGCTGTCGGATAGTAAAGGACAATATCAACAGACCGTTGATGCTCTTCAACTGAGTGCAGGATATGATGGACGACCTTCATGAAAATTTGGATCGAAAAAGGATTGAAGAAGTAGAACCGATTGTCTGCCTTTTCGATCTGATACTCCTCTGCTGCGCAGCATACAAAGCGAATAGATTGATCCGACCTCTTCTTCTTTTTCATATAATCGGCTTGATTTTCAAGTGCTTCCTGGTAAAGCTGGCCGTTTACCTCAACCCCTGTTACCCGAGCGTGAAAACGATGATGGATATAAAATAGTAAACGCCCTTTTCCACAGCCGAAATCAACTACTCCATCTGTTCTTTTCACCTCATACTCCCGAAAAAGCTCATCGATGGCCTCATAGGGGGTTGCCTCATAACGATTATAGTGAATTGACTGATATAGCCATTCCCATGTGCCGCCTGTCTGAATCTTTAGCAAGCGATCGTATTCTTTTTCATTCATTGCCATTCCCCGATCTGTTTTTCTTTATTATAAAGCGGACGATATGATTCACTCAAACGAATACCGCTTGTCAATCTGCTGAACGGACCAATAAATTGGCTCTTGTGGCGAGTACATAAGCGTCATTGATCCGTAAAGATGCAGAATTGGTGGATCAACAAACAGAAGTGGCCAATAAAGGAACTTCTCTTATTCGAACAGGCTTTTAAATTCTCCATAGCCCTCTTCTTCAAGCTTATCCTTTGGCACAAAACGGAGAGCAGCCGAGTTAATGCAATAGCGTGCGCGGTCAGGACCAGGACCATCATCAAAGACGTGGCCTAAATGAGCGTCAGATGTTTTTGCCCGCACCTCAATCCGGCGCATGCCATGAGACGTATCAAGTTTTTCTGCTAGCTCTATCCGGCGCAAGGGCTTCGTGAAGCTTGGCCAGCCGCAGCCCGCGTCATATTTATCCGTCGAGCTGAACAAAGGCTCTCCTGAAATAATATCCACATAGATTCCCTCTTCCGTGTGGTCCCAATATTCATTATGAAATGGTGGCTCTGTCGCATTATTTCTTGTTACCTCGTATTGAAGAGGAGTGAGTTCTTCCCGTAATTGCTCATCTGTTTTTTGATCTTTCCAGTTTTCACGAATAAATTTTGCTCGCCCGGACCCCTCTTTATAAAGATTGTAGTGGAAGGCATTCTTTTTGTAATAGTGCTGGTGCTTTTCTTCAGCTCGGTAAAAGGGCCTCGCCGGCAGAATCTCTGTCACGACCGGTTTTTGAAAACGGCCGCTTGCTGCTAATTCTGCTTTCGAAGCTTCCGCCAATTCTTTTTGTTCTTTGTCATGGTAAAAAATGGCCGTCCTATAGGATGATCCCCGGTCATTGAACTGTCCGCCCGCATCAGTTGGATCAATTTGATGCCAAAACAGCTCAAGTAATTTTTTATAAGGAAAAACTGCAGGATCATACATGATTTGTACCGCTTCGTAATGACCCGTTGTGTCAGAGCATACCTCTTCATACGTCGGGTTCTCTGTGTGGCCACCCGTATAACCGGAGACAACCTCTTTAATTCCCGGTTGTTCATCAAACGGTGATACCATACACCAAAAACAGCCGCCTGCAAATGTAGCTAACTTACATTGTTCAGCCAAGAATCAACACTCCTTTACATCCGTATTATTTTCGGTTTCCGGTCTTCAAAAGCTGACGATAGACCGTTAAGAATTCGCCCCAGTTTCTTTTTTTTCCCCAAAAGCTGCGAATCAGGCGTACAAATAGTTCATACTTTCCTTCATAAGGGTACCAGTTCACTTCTTTTTTCTTACGGCCCTTGTCCACCATAACGGCTGTTTGAACACAAAAGCTCTGCATGCCTACATCCCCATGATACGCGCCAATTCCTCCCTCTTTCGTTCCTCCATAAGGAAGATAAGGATTGGCTACTGTAATGATTACATCATTAATAACTGCATTGCCTGATACGAGCCGGGAGACAATGCGCTTGCCTCGTTCTACATCGGCCGTCCAGACACTGGCATTCAAGCCAAAGCGGGTATCGTTAGCTAAAGAAACAGCTTCTTCCTCTGTCTCGAATGGCATAATCGGCAAGACAGGCCCAAAGGTTTCCTCCTGCATAATGGCCATATCATGATTGACATTCGTTACTATCATAGGTCTAATGAACATCTGATCGTCTGCCCACTGATCTGGGTGCTCACCAGCAATAAGTTCTGCTCCTTTTTCGATCGCTTCTGTCACATGCTCCTTAATAATGGCTGTTTGCTGGGGAAAAGTCATCGAACCAACATCGCTGTCAGAAGCTGTCCCTTGCTTTAAAGATTGCGTTGCCTGAACTAAACGATCAACAAATTCTTCATAGACTGACTTGTCCACATACACCCGCTCAACAGACATACACACCTGGCCGCTGTTCGTAAAGGCTCCCCAAATAGCCCCCTGTACAGCTCTTTCCATATTTGCATCGGCACAAACGATCATCGGGTCTTTACCGCCAAGCTCCAGCAGCGTCGGAATTAATTGCTTAGCTGCTTCCATCTGAATGATTTTCCCTGTTCGGACAGAGCCCGTGAAATGAATAAAATCCGGCTTGCCCTCTATAAGCGCAGCTCCTAACTCCTTGCCGCCATGCGCTACCTGTAATAGACCTCGGGGAAAGCCAGCCGCTTTAAATAAGCTTTCAATTAATACACCAACCATCGGTGTAATCTCGGATGGCTTTAAAATAACCGCATTTCCGGCAACGAGCGCTTCAACGATCGGAATCATAGAAAGCTGGAATGGAAAGTTCCACGGGGAAATGACCAATACGGTTCCCCGTGGCTTATATTCGATATAAGAGGATTTTCCAATAAATATCAGGGGCGTTTTAACTTTTTTTGTTTTTAACGCGGCAGCTGCTCTTCTTTCAATGTGCGAAATTGAATCAACGACTGTCATCACTTCTGTTGTTAATGCTTCCACAGCCACTTTTCCCGTGGAGTCACTAATCACTTTCACGATATGATCCAATTCATCCAGAATGTGAAGCCGCAGCTTTCGAAGCGAGCGAATTCTCTCTGAAATTGGCAAGTCAGCCCAAGTTAAGCCAGCTCCCTTCGCGCTTTCATAGAACATATCAACTTGTTCTACAGATGTTTCCTCCAATACGCCAATGATATTCTTTGTTGCGGGACTTCTCACTGTCCATGTCATGTACGTTCCTCCTTCATTTACTGTTATCATTTTGTCGCAGTCGTTCCGGTATTCCTGATAAAATTAGATAGATGGAATTCATCTTTGCTGATTCGTTGAATTTGGCGTTGGAGCCTCTCTAATCGCTAGGATGAACGAGCAGCTTAAACTCTGCCGCCAGTTCCCTGGTAATTAAGTTCCCAAGGATTTTTGAGGCAATGAATCCGGGCAACCCGATAATGAAGAATAATTATTTCTTCATCTTCTCCTCGTAAGACACAAATTGATTAAGAAAAAAGACAGGCCGTACCTGAAAAAGGACGTGTCTGTCTTTATTGCAACGCTGTTATTCTTCAGTGAACTCCGATTGAATCCGTTTCATAAACTCCTCAGCTGCACTGTATCCTTGCTGTTGAAGGTACCAGTTATTCGCCGCTGCTTCAATTAATCCAGCCACATCGCGGCCCGGCTGGAGCTGAATTTGAATATGAGGAACGCGAACTCCCATATATTCCGTAAACTTCGCTTCCACCTCCAGCTCATTATTCAATGAATTATTTTGCCACTTTGTCAGCTCAATATCGAGTGCAATCCTTGTTTCTTCCTGAAAAGCTTTTCTCCCATATAGACGCACAACGTTTAATAGTCCAACACTGCGCAAGGCGAGAAATTCCTTATTCTTCTCATTGTGGGTGCCAAGCAGCGTTTGCGGGCTCAGTTTCTTGAGTACGACAATATCATCCGCCACAAGCCGATGCCCCCGGCCGATCAACGTGTGGGCCGTTTCACTTTTTCCCACTCCTGATTTGCCCCGAAGCAAAATGCCGATTCCCGAGACATTTACACAAACTCCATGCACAGCAATCTCTTGTGCTAACGTCTTGGTCAAATAAGCATCTAATTTTCCAACAAACTCATAGGTAGATGCATCCGTACGAAGCAAAGGAATTTTTTCCTCGGTACAATATTGCGGCAAATACATTAATTCCTCTTCGTGAGCAGTAACAATAATACAAGGGGGATTATATTTAACAATATTACCAATTCGCAGCTTGCTTTCACTGTCGCTTAATCTATGTAAATAATTGATTTCATTGGTGCCGAGCACTTGGACGTGTCCACTTGGAAAAAAGTCAAAATAATCAATGAACTCCAAACCTGGACGCTGCGTTGGAGATTTTTCAATCTTTCGGTGCAGTTGATCCTCTCCAGCTAATACTTCTAATGAAAACCGACGGACTATATCCTCAATCGTAATGGATTTCATAATGAACACTCTCTCCTTGCTTAATCTCTTTAGAAAACTAATAGACAAAGCCAGCAGTCTATTCTTTCTAGCCCTTTAGTATACACTCTAATGTAACATAATAGTGGCATGATTATTGCATAAGTTGTCTATTTTCAATAAATGTTAACCTTTACTTTAACTAAAGAGCTTTATCATGCATTTTTAATGAGTATGAGAACCTAATGCTTTTCCAAACGGTTGATCTAATATCGGTCAATGACTTTGCGATTCTGCAGATTAGTCCTTTTATTATTTTCCATTTTCCTGAATAATTACATTGTATCGGAAAATAATCATTTACATGCTATTTTTATGTTAAATTCTACTTCTTTGCTCGGAACGCCCTATCATAAAAAAATCCCTAGACACGGATGAATAACGTGCTTAGGGATAACAAGATAACCTGTGTACCGCCCACAAAGTGGCTTTAACGCATCAAAAACGAATGTAACCCTGCAGCAGGAAAAAGAAATTCTCTCATATATTGATAATTAAAGGCTTTCTTTTATATCTGCAAAATGTGTGACACGATTTCGCCCTTTAGACTTAGATGTGTATAGAGCCTTATCTGCTTTGGCCAATATAGAAATATTTGTATCTTCGGGAGTGAAGGTAGCTGCACCGATACTCACTGTTGTGGGACAATGGCTCCAGGAGGCATGTTCTATACTCTTTCTTAGCCTTTCAGCTGCTTGCTTAGATTGCGCCTCATCCGCCTCTGGCAAAAGAATGATAAATTCTTCTCCACCGTAACGAGCTACTGTATCAGTTTCTTTCGAATGTTCCTTTATTATCTGTGCAAATTCCCTCAACACTTGATCCCCAGCAAGATGGCCATATGTATCATTCACTTTTTTGAAATGATCGATATCCATAATAAGGAGTGAAAAAGGGACTTTAGAGAGAAGAAAGCTTTCAATATGTGAAGCCAGCTTGTCAATAAAATAACGCCTGTTTTTCAGTACAGTCAAAGTATCTGTTACTGCCAGGCTCTCTAATTTGGCATTTAACCTTATGAGTTCTTCTTGTTTTGCCTCAATATCCCAGTGCAATGCCTCTAATTTTTCAAGTGCCTCATTTTTAACTCTGTACGCTTCCTCCATTTCTCTCTTGGCATTGCGAATTTCTTTCTCGTAATCAATTCGTCTGCTCATCTTTACAAATACACACTCTATGAGCTCTGTTTGATTTCCTTCACCACTTTTCCCATTTAGCAGAACAGGGACATTCTCTCCTTTGTTGGACTTCAACGTTAAATACATCTCATCTACATGTCCGTACAGTTGAATAAACGGGTAAAAATAGGTATGAAAAAGAAACTTATTAGCCATCGACATAATCGATTCCATATGATGGTTTAATACATCATCTTTACTGTAACCGACCATGTCAAGAAATGCTTGGTTTGCGTACGTGATAACCCCCCGACTTGTAATGGTGACATATCCACAAGGGGCACGGTCTAGCCGCTCATCCATCTATATGCATCCTTTCACTAGCCATGGTTCTTCTTAAAAGATGAAAGGTATTCTTGTATCAGGCAGACGGTCTCTTTTGGATGGCTTAAATGTGGGTAGTGTCCTTTTGCCTCCATTAATCGAAAAGTGCTGTTCTTAAGATGGCGTTCCAAATACTTTCCAACTTTTAAAGGAACAATGCTGTCTTCCGAACATTGTAAAATAAGTGAGGGGACCTCTACTTTTGCTAAATCTTCTCTATGATCCGAGAAAAAAGTAGCTTCGGCAAACTTGCGGGTAACAGCTGGATCAGTTGAACAAAAACTTGTTTCCAACTCTTGAGTCAACATAGGCTGATTCGGATTTTTCATCGCAAGAGGGGCAAGATAGCTTGCCCAGCCAACAAAATTCATCTCCATCATGTCCAATAACTCTTCTACATCTTCCTTTTCAAAGCCTCCAAAATAATCAGGCCCATCATTTAAATAACGAGGAGATGGGCCAAGCATAACTAGACATTCAAATGACTCGGGTCTTTGAATAGAGGCCAGCATGCCTATCATTGCACTAACAGAATGCCCCACGAATATAACTTTTTTTATTTCTAACACATCAATAACTTCTAGCAAATCCTTTACGTACCCTTTAAGAGTTCCATATCTCTCATAACTATAAGCCGTTAAGTCTGATTTTCCTGAGCCAACGTAATCGAATAACACCACTCGGTATTCCTTCTCGAAATGGGGAGCGACAAATCGCCACATATTTTGATCACACCCAAATCCATGCCCGAAAACGATGGTTTGCTCCCCTTGACCAGTCACTTTTACATTATTACGAATAAGAATGTTTTCCATTTCATAAAAGCCCTCTTATTCTTTTGTTGGTCCACAGTATTCGAAATAATTTTTTGCTGTTTCCCAAAGTCCTACTTTATGCAGATTTGGTAAGCGCGATTGAAGCAAGTCCCAAAAGACGATCGACATAACTTCAGCGGTAGGATTTAACCCGTTAAACTCTTCAGTATCTAGATTCAAATGTTTGTGATCAAACTTTTGTATAATTGTTTGATCAACGATCTCGTCAAGTTCAGCCAAATTTATAATCATTCCTGTAACAGGATCAACTTCTCCCTCGACTGTTACTTCAAGAATGTAGTTGTGCCCATGCCCGTTCGGATTATTACACTTTCCAAAGATCTCTTTGTTTTCCTCATCTGATAACTGATCACTATGCAATCGATGTGCAGCAGAAAAATGATATTTTCTCGTTAATTGAATCATTGAACCTTCTCCTTTTTGAGAGAGCAAAAATGGATTCTCATGCAATATTATTTTATGAAGCTTACAATCTTCGAATCTATCTTTTAATTCATTCCATATATACGCCACAATATTTTCTGTCGTCGGGATATGTTCTACAAAAAAAGGGTGTTCACGGTTTAGAAACCTGCCGTCTAATTCCTCTAGAACTATCCCCTTCACTACACGGTCAACATCTGTAATATTCACTACAATACCTGATTTTTCATTAAGATGCCCTTTAACTGTCACTTCTAACAGATAATCATGGCCATGACCATTTGGATTGCTACATAGCCCAAATACTTCTCTGTTTTTGTCTTCATCCCACGATGGAACACGATAACTATGGGCTGCTGAAAACTCTACTTTTCTCGTTAATAAAACCAAGGTCTCACCTCTTCTTCATTCAAGAATTTAACAATGCCAGCTATATTACTATTATATCCTTTTATTCACCTTAGTTAGTGCCGCTTTCTGTATCTCAACAAATGTTTTGTTAAACTCTTCCACTGATAAAGGTTTGCTAAATAAATAACCTTGTACTTCATTACATTTTTGCTGTTGAAGGAAATAAAGCTGTTTGTCTGTTTCCACGCCTTCAGCAATCACACTAACTTTTAAATTACGAGCCATTGCAATAATGGTAGCAATGATTTTATTATCATCAGAATCATCTTCGATGTCTCGAACAAATGACTTATCAATCTTTAGAGTATGGAAGGGGAACTTTTTAAGATAACTTAATGAAGAATACCCAGTTCCAAAATCGTCAATCGCAATTTTAACGCCTAAGTCTTTTAGAGCGTTCAGCTTAGCAATTACATAATCTTCGTTATACATTGCTATCGTTTCTGTAATTTCTAATTCTAGATATTGCGGTTTGAGACCCGTTTCCTCCAATACTTTGCTTACTTGCTCTACTAAGCTTGCTTGCTGGAATTGCCGCGGAGAAAGATTAATAGATATAGTCATGTGTGGAAATCCAGAATTTTGCCATTTCCGAATTTGCTTACAGGCAGTCTGTAGAACCCACTCGCCAATCGCCACAATCAGGCCGGTTTCCTCAGCTAATGGAATAAACTCCTCTGGGGAAATCACTCCCAATTGTGGATGGCGCCAGCGAATTAAGGCTTCACTTCCAGTAATAACTCCAGTATTTATATCGACCTTAGGCTGGTAAAATAAAGTAAATTCGTCATGCTCCAATGCTTGACGCATACCTTTTTCCAGAATCGCTCTTCTCTGAATCCAGTCATTCATGCCGGATGTATAGAATTGGTGATTATTTCTACCTTGTTCTTTGGCACGATACATAGCTATATCCGCATTTTTAATTACATCTTCGATATTGTCCCCATCTTCCGGAAACATGCTTATTCCTATGCTTGATGTGATAAACAATTCGTTTCCTTCATATAAAAAAGGCTTTTCCAGTGCTTTTAAAATCGTTTGTGCCATGCTATTCGCCGCTTCACTGCTAGTATTGGGTAAAAGTAAAATAAATTCATCTCCCCCAATGCGTGACATCATTTCACCTTCTCTAAGAAAAGGCAAGATACGATTAGTGACAGCTTTCAAAATTACATCTCCTGCCGAATGGCCCAGCAAATCATTGATAAATTTGAACCTGTCCAAGTCAAGAAATAAGAATGCCATCGGGCTCTTTTCATTTATTTCTGCTAACTCTAATGCGGTCTTATTAAATAAACGCGAATTAGGAAGCCCCGTCAAAAAATCATAGTAAGCATGGTACTGTATTTCTTTATTTTTTTCTTTCAGCTCATCGGTATAATCTAGCAGGTTTAATGACATAACATTCACTTGATTGGCAAGTGATCCTAATTCATCACGGCGTTCAATCAATACCTGCTCCCCGAAATTCCCCTTAGCGATTTCATTTACCTTTAATAAAATTTGATTAATAGGCCTAACAATATATCTAGCTAAGAAATAACTAATAACAAAGACGAGAATTAAAACAGCAATAGAAATCATTAAGTTGTTTAACAACTGTTTATTTAATACGCTTTGGATCACTTTGTAATCTGTCACTATCCCAATAACATAAGGATCTTCAGAAGAAACAGGAACAAAGCTTTTAAACACTTTTTTACCGTTCACCGTGCTCTGAAAACTAACGAGCTTGCCCGTTCTCATCGCTTCTCTTACAGCTTTAATATCAGCTTTTTTGTCCTTATACTGGTACTTACCAAATTGAATATCCTTATTTGCCAGTTCTATAAATCTCTTTCCATTCTGCTCTGTATAGACAGGCGGAGATCCGAAAGTTTTCGGATTAAAACCGGTAATATTTAACAGCATATCATTATCGCTTAATGTTTTCCTTACAATGGCATTGGGACCAATGCGCTTCTCAAAGTCTGTAATCCGCTTGTCACGCATATAGGGGCTGATTATATAATCGGTCGTGCCGTCATAATAATATCCCCATTTATCCACATGATCAGGGTTAGAGGCAGAAACATTTACAGGACCTGACCAGTAGTTTGGAAGTTTTTGCCCTTGGGCAATCGTAACATTTTTATTGTTGAATAGCTGTTGGAAGGCAGTATACCAATATCCCCATTCTTTCGTACTTAAGTTTCTCTCGTGGGGGTCAGAAGATTTTACTCCCACAATGTCTCCCTTCTCCTTAACAAGCAGGGTAATATGGGAAACATCCAGCTTTTTGCTAAGCTCAACGAGCTGTTCATTCGTCACATTATTTATATGAGGATCTAGTGCGTTCTCTGCCGCAATAGCTGCTGCACGGAGTTTTTCCCCTATTTCACTTTCCAGGGACTCCACCCCAAATTGTGAATGATTAATGGCTATACTAATTTCATTCACTAAGAGCTCTGTCTGTTTTTCCTGATCTTTTATTAACAGATCTCTCGTATAGTAGTAAGATAAGATATTATTTAAAATTAGTATGGCTGTTACTATCGTAGCAAAGATGAATGATAGTTTTTTCCTTAAAGACAAACTATCTCCCCCAATTCGAGCTGTTTATCTATAGATTTTTATTCTGTTAGCTGCCTTTAGCGTCCTATAATACGCCCTTGGGCGGAGTTAAGGTAATTTCGTCCATCCGAATGTGAAGAGGAGTCGCAGCCACAAATGAGACGACGCGCGCAACATCATTCACGTCCAACATATCTTCAGATGAAAACCCTTCGGCCTCTTTCCAAATATCCGTATACGTAGCGCCTAACTGAATATTTGTTGTAAAAATATTGTATGGATACCATTCTTCCGCTAACACGCTTCCCAAGCCACTCATCGCTTGCTTTGAAGCTGCGTACACAGAATTCATCGGAAGGCTTCTTTTAGTTGCAATGGAACTTATATTAACGATGCGCCCTCCTTCTTCTTTCAGTAACGGAAAAGCCTGTTGAATACAATGGAACACACCAAAAACATTCGTTTGAAAAACAGCCTCCCATTCTTTAGCTGCAAACTCCTCAAACGCTTTAAAATAACCAATGCCTGCATTGTTAACCAATACATCTATCGCTTTGTGTCGCTCACCGATACGTTGGAAAACCTCTTGAACTTCTTTCTCGTCCATAATATTCATCTGCAAAGGGATCAAATTTTCTATATGATTGTCTACATTCTTCTCGCGGGTTGTGGCATATGTGACAAACCCCTGCTTGGCGAGCTCTAAACTAATAGCCTTGCCAATTCCCTTTAAACCGCCTATAACAATAGCTACTTTCTCTCTCATATTGCACCTCTTTCATTTGGTAACTTTATATACATAGCCAAAAATGTCCGTTAACACATCATATTCGCTATGTTCTTTTATACTATCAATCCAATTATTAGCGATTTTCAAATGGGCGTTATGAGCCCGTTGCTGCAACATCGGAAAATCGATAACGTAACGATCACCTTCAATCTCTCCATGTATAAGATGATACAAGATCCAACTTAATGGATTGTCGACAGCTAGCTGATAGCCCTCTTCTGTTAATGAAGGGACTGGTCTTGAAATGGCAGTGCAAACCTCACTTTTTATGCCGTCAGGAGTTATAGAAGGCATAATCAATTGAAATGTAACATTTTGATTTTCAAGTACATCTATTTCGGAGGTATACTCATAAGCATAAACGGTAACAGGCATATCGCCTATTTCAGCCTTTAGCCCTTGGTATTCATTTAAAGAAAAGGGGATTTTTGTTTTCTTTCTATACTCTGTTCCACAAAGATAAGCTCTATTAAAATCTTCAATGAGCTGGTGTACGGTGACATCCTTCCCTAACGAGCTTATTCTGCTCGCTGTAGTTTGTATAGCTAGTCGGGAATTGTCACTTGCCAGCCATCTCCTGTTCATCTTCTCTGCTGTAAATGACAGGGTGCCGCTCCCACAATAAAAATCACCGACTAAAGCTCCTTCCTCTGTTGTCATTTGCAAAATCCGTTCCATCAATTTTTCCGGTTTTTGTGTAGCGTAGGACGTATCTTCCTGTCCCAGGTATTCATACTTCCCGACATCATCCCAAACAGAAGAATAGGTGATTCCCTTCTTTTTAAAATGATTTTCCGTTTTGGCATAAAAAAATAGAGATTCATGATTTAAACCAAATTGGGAATGTTTATAGACAGCGTCATCAGCAAATTTCCAAATAACCTCTCCAAGAAAATGGTTCGCTCCAAATATTTCATCTAAAATGACTTTTAGATAATGCCCTTCTTTTTGCGATGTATGAAAAACAAGGATTCCTTTTTCATTTAACAATTCCCTGGCAGCTTCTATTCTTTTCCGATAATCAGACCGATAAATATCTGATCGATAAAAATTTCTAATAGTATTGGCTTCGTTCCAAGGATCAACAATATGCTCATTTAATGTTCGGCTAAATACGGAGAAAACCCATCCAGAATTAAACGGGCCATCAAAATAAATCATATCGAACGCTTCCCGGTATTCTTGATTCATCAATCCTTGCATAATATATAGATTGTCACCGTAAAACAGACTGTTTTCTTTCATTGCTTCTGGCTCGAATTTCATAATATCCTCACCTTCTTTTCTCTGTACCTCTGCGATATTGTAACTCATTCCTAATAAGGAAACGAGATGAATTAATACTATTAATTGTACTTTTTTTAATGAATGGTAGATACTCTTTTTATTTTTCCCTTAATATACATGGTGCCTAAACTTGAGTGTAACATTACTTCTATCTAACTAAAAAGCTGTTAGCCCTGTTTAAAATACTGATATAATAAAATAGTTACAGAAAATTCAGACGTGTATACGTAGAAAAAGGGGTCATTCTATGTTGGAGCTATTTATTACGATGATAGAACGACTTGGCATTATTGTAACCATTGCTTTCATTTTAACACGGTTTAAGTTTTTCAGGGACATGGTCTATCAGGAGCGGCTTGATGGCCCGCAACAGCTGACTGCCATTATATTTTTTGGTTTTTTCGGGATTATCGGTACATATACTGGATTAAGCCTCAGCACAGAAAGTCTGCAATTCAATCGTTGGGTTTCTGGCCTAACCACTGATGAAGCCCTTGCTAACTCGCGGGTGATTGGTGTTGTGCTAGGCGGGCTTCTCGGAGGTTATAGAGTCGGCATTGGAGCAGGCCTTATTTCCGGAATCCATCGGTTTACTTTAGGAGGATTTACAGCTGTTTCCTGTGGAGTGGCTTCCATTATTGCTGGCGTGCTTTCCGGATTGTTTCATAGAAAAAACCGGCATGTCAGCCTCTCATCTGCCCTTTTCATTGGTGCCTTGGCGGAAACGATCCAAATGGTCGTCATCGTGCTGATCTCCCGCCCCTTTGAACAAGCCCTGACATTGGTCAAGATCATTGGTCTGCCTATGATTTTGGCTAACGGGGTAGGCTGTGCCCTTTTTCTTTTAGTTATAAAAAATGTAATTAATGAGGAAGAAAAGGCGGTTGCTGTACAAGCACAAAAAACTTTGCGCATTGCCGACCAAACCCTTGCTTATTTGCGAGAGGGGCTCAACGTCCATTCTGCCCAAGCTGTCTGCTGCATTATCCATAATGAAATAAAAACTAGCGCGGTGGCTATAACCAATTTAACAGAAATTCTTGCACATGTCGGGCTGGGCCAAGACCATCACCGCCCCCATAGCCCCATTCAAACCGGTGTTACTCTTGATACTCTCAAGAAAGGGAAGGTAATTGTCGCAGGCCAGCATTCGATTTATTGCCAAGTAGAAAATTGCCCGCTCCGTGCTGTTGTTGTCGCTCCATTAAAACAACGAGGTGAAACGATTGGGACGTTGAAGTTTTACTTCAGCTCAGAAAAAGAGATTTCTAACGTCATCATCGAGCTTATTACTGGTCTCAGCACAATGATTAGCAATGAACTGGAGGTCGCTGCAGCAGAACAAGCCTATCAACTCGCTAAAGAAACAGAAATCAAAGTGCTTCAAGCTCAAATAAGTCCTCACTTTCTATTTAACACATTAAACACGATTGTTTCACTCGTCCGTCTTGATCCTTCTAAAGCAAGAAAGCTGCTCATCTCCCTATCACATTATTTGCGGCAAAACATGTCTGCAACGACAAAAAGCATGACAACACTTGAACAGGAATTAAAGCATGTAAAGGCCTATCTACTAATTGAAAAAGCTCGGTTCATTAATAAACTTGAAGTGATCTACGATATTGATGAAAAGGCGCTTTTGCAGAACATTCCCCCTCTTACATTGCAGCCCATCGTTGAAAATTCAATTAAACATGGGTTCAAGGACAAAGAAAGCAACTGCATAGTGAAAATTACTGTTAAAAGAAAAAGCAGCTCTACTTATATAAAAATACAGGACAACGGGCAAGGAATGAGCAAGGAACGTTCAGAACAGATTGGTAAAGCACTTATTGATTCAAAGGAAGGAAGCGGTCTTGCGATTTATAACGTGAATCGCAGACTAACAATGATGTTTGGAGATCAGACAATGCTTGAAATAAACAGTAAACCTGAAGAAGGCACAGAAATCACCTTTTCTATTCCATACATGGAGGAAGCGAATTAAATGGATCTATCTATTAAAACCGTCATTGCAGACGATGAATTATACAGCCGTGATGAGCTGAAGCATCTGTTACAGGCCTTTCCCTCCATTCATATTATTGGTGAAGCTGAATCTGGAGAAGCTGCCGTCATGAAGGCACTTCATCTGCAACCGGATATTATATTTTTAGATGTCGAAATGCCACGGATGAATGGAATGGAAGCAGCTAAAGCGTTAATGGAATTAAAAAAGCCTCCCTTAATTGTTTTTGCGACTGCTTATCCGCAATTTGCGGCTGAAGCATTCCGATACGAGGCAGTTGACTACTTATTGAAGCCCTATGACGAAGATCAATTGAAGGAAACCATTGAACGCATCGAAAAAAAGATCCTCTCTGTCACAGAGGCTGAAGCAAGCAAACCAGCAGGCAAACTGGCGGTTGAATCAAATGGGGAAATTTTTTATTTGGAGCCTAAAGAGATTCTTTACACATTTAGAGATGATAAATTAACTAAAATTATTACGAAAACCGGTGAGTTTGATACAAAAATTCCGCTGAAGGATTTGGAAAACCGGCTTCATACTTTTCACTTTTTCCGAATCCATAAGAGCTATCTTGTTAATTTAGAGTACATCACCCGCCTTACTCCCTGGTTTAATGGCGCTTACCAGCTGCAGGTGGAAGGAAGAGAGGAAAGGCTGTCAGTTAGTCGAAATTATGTAAAAGGGTTAAGAAGACGGTTGGAAATTTAATTTATCTGTTGCATCTTATTCTCGCTTTTTTGCATGATAATCTGAATTTTCAGCTTTTTGTCCCTGAAAACCTCTTTTCCTCCTTGCTGTTTATTATACTTATTATGTAAACGCATTCACTTATTGAATAGGGGGGAGAAACATGTACACATTTTTAGCAGGAATTGCCCTTTTAATCATTGGTTACTTTACGTATGGCAAATTTATTGAGAATATTTTCGGAGTAAAAGAAGAGCGGGCGACACCCGCTTATGTCAATAATGACGGAGTGGACTACGTACCGATGAGTACATCGAAAAACTCCTTAATCCAATTGTTGAACATTGCCGGCACAGGACCGATCTTTGGGCCTATTATGGGGGCGCTTTATGGGCCAGTTGCTTTTATTTGGATCGTGGTTGGCTGTATTTTTGCAGGCGCTGTTCATGACTATTTAACGGGCATGATTTCCATCCGTAACCGCGGCGCCCACTTGCCTGAACTAGCAAGTAAATTTTTAGGAAAAGTAATGAAACACATAGTCAATGCCTTTGCTGTTCTTCTTCTCTTATTAGTAGGAACTGTATTTGTGTCGACGCCGGCCAGCTTGCTCCATGTTTTAATGAATGGCAAAGTCGCCTTAAGCATTCTTATCGCTGCTATCTTTATTTATTATATTTTAGCTACATTGCTCCCGGTAGATAAAATTATCGGTCGTCTTTATCCGTATTTTGGTGCCCTCCTAGTGATTAGTGCTCTTGGAGTAGGCATCGCTTTAATCTTTACAGGGGCACCAATCCCAGAACTTTCTTTAACTAACTTCCATCCTGATCATGCACCGGTATTTCCATTGTTGTTCTTTACGATTACTTGCGGCGCACTTTCAGGATTTCACGCTACCCAAACACCCATTATTTCACGCACAACTCAAAATGAAAAGCAGAGCCGAAAAATCTTCTACGGCATGATGATTGCGGAAGGAATTATCGCTATGATTTGGGCGGCGGCGGCAATGAGCTTATTCGACGGTTATGGCGGTTTAAACGAAGTGCTTGCCGCAGGTGGTCCGGGAGCAGTGGTCAGCGAAGTGTCAACCTCCATGCTCGGTGCCGTCGGCGGAACACTGGCTGTGCTTGGTGTCGTTGTTTTACCAATTACTTCCGGAGATACAGCTTTTCGGAGTGCTCGCATGATCATCGCTGAATATTTGAATATTGCCCAAAAGAAATTTTCGAGCCGCTTATGGATTGCTCTGCCGTTATTCGTTATTTCTGTCTTGCTTACACAGATCGACTTTAATATCTTGTGGAGATATTTTAGCTGGGCGAATCAGTCCACGGCAGTCATTGCCTTGTTTGTTGGCGCTATGTATTTATATATTGCCCGAAAAAACTACTGGGTTTCGCTCATACCGGGAACCTTTATGCTTGTCATGGTTCTCGCTTACATCTTAAATGCACCAATTGGTTTTGGCTTATCCATGACAACCTCCTGGATCGGCAGTACTATTGGCACTATTATACTTGTTGCCCTGTTCTTTCACGCCGCTAAAAAAGCACGCGCAAACGACCTGCCAATTGAAGAGGATGTGTCCGACTGGAATAGTGTAGCCTAATAGCCTCCCCTAAAACATTATCAGACGATAAATAGAAGGAGAAATACTTCTCCTTCTTGGGTGCAGCCATTATTTCGTTAGCCTTATGACGGGCCTTTGAAACATCTTTAAGTGCACGCTCATGCGTGTACTTTTATTTTTCTTCTGATTCTATCGATAAGCATCTGTTACGAGAAAACGATCCACTTCTTTAATTGAATTTCGCCCTGAAATAGCCAGTTGCAATTCCGTCTCTGCAATAAAATTTTCAATAACTTCTCTTACCCCTGTTTCCCCAGCTACTCCTAAAGCATAAGCGTAAAGCCGACCGATCAGTACAGCCGAGGCTCCGAGAGCCATTGCCTTGATCACGTCCGCTCCTCTCCTTACTCCGCTGTCCAGTAAAACAGGGATTTTCTGTTCAATCGCTTCGCATATGGAAGGTAAAACATCCAGCGTTGCCACCGCTCCGTCCAATTGTCGCCCTCCGTGATTAGATACGATAATACCGGCCGCGCCATGTTCTAGCGCAAGCAAGGCATCATCCGGATGAGTTACTCCTTTGAGCAAAACCGGCAATGACGTTTGCTGGCAAATGTACTCCAGCTCTTTCCACGTAAATGCCGTGTTATTTCCCTCGTCCAGCGCCTTTCGACTCGCTGCTTTTACATTTTTTTCCGGCGGCTCTTCCAGTTTTGAGCGAAACACAGGATCAGAGAAGTAATTTCCCATCCCTTCTCCTGAAAGAAAAGGCAAGTAGGCATTATGAAGATCTTTTTCCCGCCAACCGAGCAAAATGGAATCAATCGTTACTACTATTGCTGAATAGCCGGCATCTTCGGCTCTTTTTAGAAAACTATTTGTTAGGTCATGGTCTTTAGGAGGATACAACTGAAACCACCGTAAAGCACCTCCCATTGCTTCCGCCACTTCTTCCATTGACTTTGTCGAAACATTGCTGAGAATATAAGGAACTCCTAATTGAGCTGCTGCTTTTGCAGGAGCCAGCTCAGCTTCCGGATGCAAGATAGAATTTACTCCAATGGGTGCAAGAAAAATCGGCACAGGAATGGATTGATCAAACAATTTGATCGTTAAATCCCGCTTGCTGACATCACGGCAGATCCTTGGTCGGAGCTGGTACTTCTGAAAGGCCTCCAAATTGGCACGCATAGTATCTCCCGCTCCTGCCCCGCCATTTACATAATCAAAGGGACCGGCTGCAAGCGTCTTTTTTGCCTTCTCTTCCCATTCTTTTATAGACACTGGCAAAAGTTTGGCGCCCTCGTCTCCACTCTGATAAAACTTCATCTGTATATCTTCACAGTTCCTCATGCCACCACTCCCAAGTAAAGTTACTTTTTAAAAATATACATTTATTATCGAATAAAAGTTAAAGATCAAATTCCTCCTGTATTATTGCCAAAAACCTTTAACTATATTGGTGTAAAAGTACGATCGCGAGGAGCAATTATGGAAAGATAACAAAAAGAGCAGAGAGAAGATCCGAAAAGCCAGCAGATAGATAGTTAGAATAGTGGCAAGCGATCAATCTTACGAAAATGTAATATTTATGTAAGCAAAACCAATTTTTCTCCTCGAACAAATTACATATACTCTTTTTAGATTCGTTATGAGGAGGGACATATCAGTGAATTTTTTCCAACTAAACGTTGATTTGTTTAGATTTATTAATGATCTCGGAAAGCATTTCACCTATTTAAATCCATCTATGACTTTCATCGCTGAATATACAGTCTTTATCTTAGCCTTAAGCGTCATTCTTTTTTGGTTTACGAGAACGGAGGACAATAGAATGATGATTATCTGTGGGGCCTTCACTTTGGCCGTAGCTGAGGTATTCGGAAAGATTGCTGGAAAACTCCATTCAAACCACCAGCCATTTGCTGAGCTGGAAAATGTAAATAAGCTGTTAGGACACGCAGTAGATAACTCTTTTCCAAGTGATCATACCATATTATTCTTTTCGTTTTGTATGACCTTTTATTTATTTAAAAAGAGGGGGAGGTTGTTATGGATTTTATTGGCTACCCTCGTTGGCCTCTCGCGTATTTGGGTGGGTGTTCATTACCCGGCAGATGTCATTACAGGAGCACTTCTTAGTATCTTCACGGCTCTCATTGTTTGTCAGGTAGTACCTAAGTTGAGCGTCATGAGAAAGCTGTTAGCCATTTACGAGAAAGGTGAACAAGTTATCCTTCCTGCAAAAAATAATTCGAGAGAATATTAATAAGCTCATGTCAGCACTGTGCTTTGCACAAACGCACAGAAGGCAGTCATGAGCTGCTACACTTGAACAGTCATCCATACCGGCAGGTTTTATTTTAGATAACCTTATTTAATATCATATAATCTGCATTTATCGTAAAAGCTGGTTTTACTGATTTCTAATAGCTTGGCTGCTTTTATTTTATTTCCTTTTGCAGCAGTTAAAGCCTGTTGAATGGCTTGTTTTTCAACAACAGCTAGTGTTTCTTTTAACGGTAATACTGACATAGATGCAGAAATACTTGCTGGGTCAGGGTCACACTGTATATTGATTTCCGTTTCCTCTGCTCCTCCAGCTTCCTGGTCGCGCAAATATAGGGGCAGATGAACCAATTGAATCACCTTGCCATCCAGCACATTGATTGAACGCTCCAGCACATTTTCCAATTCACGGATGTTTCCCGGCCAGGAATGCTGCCTTAACTTCAATGCCACCTCTTGTGATAATTCAATGCCACTGCGGTAAAATTTTTTCTCTAGCTTCTTCAGTAAAAATCGGGAGATAGGAAGCACGTCTTCCTTTCTTTGTCTCAATGGAGGAATTTCGATTTTGATGACATTTAAGCGGTAGTATAAATCCTGGCGGAACTCCCCTTCCTTCACCATCTTTTCTAAATCGCGGTGGGTCGCTGCAATGATCCGCACGTCCACAGAAATGGATTTTTGGCCGCCTACCCGGTGAATCTCTTTTTCCTGAAGCACTCTTAATAATTTACTTTGCATAGAGAGAGGCATATCCCCGATTTCATCCAAGAAAAGCGTACCTTCATTGGCCATTTCAAACTGCCCCTTCTTTCCGCCTTTTTTGGCTCCTGTAAAAGCTCCATCCTCATAGCCAAACAGCTCGGACTCCAGCAGATGTTCCGGGATAGAGGAGCAATTAATGGCAACGAAAGGACCGGACGCGCGCATGCTGTTATGGTGAATGGCGTGGGCAAACAATTCCTTTCCCGTGCCTGATTCACCGATCAGTAAGACCGAGGAGTTGCTACCTGAGATTCTTTGAGCAAGATTTTTGACCGACAGAAAAGCAGGGCTGTCTCCAATTAAATCATTAAAGTTATACCTACTTTGCAAATCTCGCTGGGCTCTTGCTTGATAATACTTCAACTCTTCCACGAGATTTTGGATTTTTGTTTTGTACATCTGCCACTCTTCTGGATTGCGAAACATGACACTGCCTACAGCGCCGACAATTTCTCCATTCTCAAACAGAGGAAACCGGTTAGCAATCATTTCGCTGCCATTAATTGATTGAAGGGCAGCCAGTTCGGTTTGTCCCGTTTGGGCAACGATATGCATGCGTGAGTTTTCAATTATGTCCTGTACCGGACGATTGACTGCTTCTTCTACCGTCGTCCCAATAAATTCGCAGTATCCCTCATTGATATAGAGAATTATGCCGTTGCGATCGACAACAACCACTCTTTCTGCCAATAAGTTAATGATTTGCTCATACCAGCTGTCAGGAATTTTTTCAAAAGCCCGTTTCATTCCACATCCCTCCTTTTTATATTCGTGCATTTATTATAACAAAGATTAACCCATAAATTTCCTTATGAGAAATGGATCAACGGCAAATAAGAGAACCCCATTCTAACGAATGGGGTTCTCTTTAATATCTAGTCTGCTTTTCGAGAAGAGAAAGCTTTATTGGGCTGTGTAGCCGCCATCCAGCACGACTGCTTGCCCTGTCACCCCCCTCGCTTTGTCGCTTGCTAAAAAGACCGCATAATCAGCGATTTCTGCTACCGTTAACAGCCGTTTTTGCGGGACAAGCGGTAGTAAAACTTCCTCAATCGCACGGTCCAAACTGACATTTCTTGTTTCTGCCAAGTCGCCTAATTGCCCTCTGACTAATGGTGTATCCACGTAGCCGGGGCATAAAGCATTGACAGTGACTCCATATGCCGCACCTTCTAAGGCTGCTACCTTCGTTAGACCAATGACTCCATGCTTGGCGCTATTATATGCTGCTTTTCCAGCGAAGCCAATAATGCCGTTTACAGAAGCCATATTGATGATCCTGCCGAAGCCCTGTTCCTTCATGGCCGGGAATACGTGTTTTATTCCAATGAACGGAGCCGTTAACATCACTTTTATTAGCTGCTCAAATTTCTCTGTAGGAAACTCTTCGATGGGAGCAACATATTGAAGCCCTGCATTGTTAACTAAGATATCTATTTTTCCGAAAGTTTGCTGTGCTGATCGAAGACTATTTTTATAAGCTTCCTCATTAGTGACATCACATGGAGCGGCCAATCCCGTGAACCCTTGTTCTTTTAATTCTGAAACCACCTGTTTACTTTTTTCTGCATTTAAATCTGAAATAACGATATTGGCTCCTTCTTCAGCAAATGTCCTGGCAATCTCTAAGCCAATCCCGCTGGCCGATCCTGTAATAAACGCTGTTTTTCCGGCTAATGCTTTGTTCATACTTCTATTGCCTCCTTAAATTTAGACACTTTAGTTATCAAACGAACTTAAATAATCCCCAAAAATGTATAAAGCGCGATCACAACGAATACAGCTAATGTCTTAATGACTGTAATGGCAAATATGTCTCGATACGATTGCTTGTGTGTTAATCCAGTCACAGCAAGCAGCGTGATGACAGCCCCGTTATGAGGAAGAGTATCCATGCCGCCAGAAGCCATAGCTACTACCCTATGCATCACTTCAGGAGGGATATTAGCCGCTGCAATTGCCTGGTTGTACTTATCTGCCATCGCTCCCAATGCAATCCCCATACCGCCAGAGGCCGATCCGGTCATACCGGCAAGTGTCGTCGTCGTCACTGCTCCATTTACAAGCGGGTTGGTGAATGTACTAGAAATCCCATCACTTATTTTTGCAAATCCCGGAAGCGCGGCGATAATTCCCCCAAATCCATATTCCGCCCCGGTATTCATAGTCGCCAGCAGTGAACCGCCGATTGCTGTGTTTACGCCTTCTTTAAATCCCTGTGTAACACGTTTCCAATCGTACGCTATTGATGAGACAATACCCACTAACAAGGCCATAATAATCGCCCAAACAGGTGCAACGGCGGCGACATCTACTGAATAATCCTTTAAGCCAATGGCAGAAAAGTCAAAACCATTGGGGTACCATTTTGGTATATACGTAATAAACAGCTTATTAGTGATCCCAACAAGAAGAAGCGGAATAAAAGCAAGAACCTGTCTGGCTACTGATTGTTGTGAAGCCAGATTAGAGGGCTCAACGCCCGTCTCTTTTGCCTTGGCACTTTCCACAGCAGCTGCTTCTTCTGATTCAAAGCCGTAATAGCCTTCACCGGCCTTTTCAGCTTTCTTTCTCCTCATTTCCAGATAAAACAAGCCTGCAGCTAAAACAAGAATCCCCCCAATAATCCCGAGTGTTGGCGCTGCATAAATATTTGTTTTGAAAAACGAAATAGGAATGACATTTTGAATCTGCGGCGTTCCTGGCAGGGCATCCATCGTAAAGGTAAACGCACCGAGAGCAATCGTTCCTGGAATGAGCCTTTTTGGAATATCTGCCTGCCGGAACATTTGGGCCGCGAATGGATAAATGGCAAACACGGCCACGAATAAACTAACGCCGCTATACGTTAAAATTGCTCCTAATAACACGATCGTCAACATAGCCCGTCTGGCCCCGAGCCAACGTACAATCGTCTTGGCGATAGATTCCGCGATTCCGGACATTTCTACGACTTTCCCAAAAATAGCCCCTAATAGAAAAACAGCAAAATAGGATTTAATAAAACCGACCATCTTTTCCATAAATACACCTGAAAAGAACGGCAAAACATGCAGCGGTGCAATTAACAGGACAGCGAGAAGCGCGCATATGGGCGCAAACAAAATAACTGAGTAACCTCGATAAGCAAAAAAGATTAAGAGCCCGAGCGACAATAAAATAACTATCAAATCCATGCAAATCCCCCCGTATCGTTTGATCAATCATAAAGGCCCCTCTTAGTAAGCGTTTACAATAAAGGCTAGCCTTTATTTTGTTACTCCTTCTGCCCTCAGTCACACAGGCAAACGACCCTGCTATGTTGTTTGACTGCCATGAAACAGGATGATTTTCATTTCTCTCTCGTCTTCAAATTGCAATTATCATACCAATTAAAGAAGATTCAAGAATCTCCCTCTAGCAAAAGGAAGGCTTTTATAAAAATGAAAGATCCGTTCCGAAAACACGGAAATTTCCTGTTTTGCGGAATCTATTCCCTTTAAAAATCCGGAAAAACGGAAAATGCCATTCATCTTATGGGCTCAAGCTATTCCCATTGACCCCTTTCAGGACAAATAAAATTTTCTCTGCTTTCTCGTTCTTTTTTCAAATAAGGGTGTTTAGATCACAAAAATTGATGCACTCTAAGTTAGAACTTCAAAAATAGAGGAATAGATTAAGGAAAGCTGTAAAATGTGTATCTCTTCAGCTATATGACACCGCATTCCGCTTGGGCATTATTACGAAGCAGCTGAAAAATTCTTGAAAACACACGGGTTAGTAAGTTATTCTTAAGCATACAATTCTTACTTAAGGCTGTGATTAACGTTGCGTATTAATAAATTCATTAGCGAGTCAGGAAAAACATCCAGAAGAGGAGCAGATAAATTAATTAGTGAAGGAAAAGTAACCATCAATGGAAAGTTGGCCGAAGTAGGAAGCCAGGTAGAACCCGGCGATGACGTCCGAATTAATGGAGAATCTGTTCAAATAGAGAAAAACCATGTGTACATTGCATTAAATAAACCAGTTGGCATCACAAGTACAACAGAAAAGCATGTAAAAGGAAACATTGTTGACTTCGTCAATCATCCTTTGCGAATTTTCCATATTGGACGGCTTGATAAAGACTCAGATGGCCTCATTCTCCTTACAAATGACGGTGACATTGTAAATGAAATTTTGCGTGCTGAAAATAATCACGAGAAAGAATATATCGTCACTGTAGACAAGCCAATCACCTCCGAATTCTTAAAGAAAATGGCTAGTGGTGTGGAAATTTTAGATACAAAAACACTTCCTTGTGAAGTCATCCAAACCTCAAAGTATGAGTTTCACATCATATTAAAACAAGGCTTAAACCGGCAAATCCGCCGCATGTGCGCGGCACTCGGGTATAAAGTGTTAAGGCTCCAGCGCATTCGGATTATGAACATTCACCTAGGCAGCCTGCCTATTGGGCAATGGAGAGATTTGACGAAAAAAGAACGCACCCAGCTATTCAAAGACCTGGACTATGAGCCGAAACAGTGGTAAATGAAAAAGCCAAATGAGTGATCACTCATTTGGCTTCTTTTTCTGTAAAGAGATAATAAAGTTAGTTAATTTTGAGAGTAAATATAGGAGCCTTGCTACATTTTATTGTGTAGCAAGGCTCCTTAAAGTTGTTTAATTCTAACTCAACTCAGCCTCATCACTTGCAAGAAAAGCAATAACCCGTGCCACGTCATCTGGTGTACCAATACGGCCCATTGGAAATCTAGGTAAAAGAAAATTTCTTATTTCATCCGTCATCCATGTAGAATCTGTTGGACCTGGATTTACAGCATTAACAGTGATTCCTAATGGTGCAAGTTCTTGTGATAACGACCTAGTAAAGGCAGAAATAGCCCCTTTAGTTGCTACATAGGCTAACTCCCCGGGCATAGGAGCTAAATCCTGCCCTGATGTCATATTTATTATTCTTCCCGATTCTAAATTAGATTTTTTAAAACGACGAGCAAACTCCACACAAAGAAGAAAGTTTGACCTCATATTAACCGCATAATGATCATCAAGTGATTAGCATCTAACGATAAATAATCATTACTTGTGGAATGAGCTGCATTATTAATTAAGATTGAAGGATACCCTAATTTAGCCAAAATTTCCTCATATATGGTAAAGGCAGCATTTGCATCTAATAAATCAATTTTCATTGACCCGCAACGGACACCCATTCGTAAAATTTCTTGCTGAAATTTTTCTATCCATACCTCATCAGAATTCCAGTGAGTAAAGAAAATATTTATCCCCTGTGAGGCTAACTTACGACAAATAGCTGTACCAATCTCTCCTTGACTGCTCGCTCCTGTAACTAGTGCAATTTTTTTTGAATATGACTCATTATTTTAACCCCCAGATTATAGGGATAATATGCTATGGGTAATAGAGATGTCGATTCTCATAAAAACAAAAGCAGACCCCATAATAGTATCTGCCTAGTCAATGGATATTTTATAACTCCACACCATGTATCCCCCGAATGATTATCATTCAAATAACTAGGCACACGCCTCCCCTTAAATGGGTATAAAGTTAAAGCTGTCTATTTATGATTATTCATCACAGAGTTTGCCACATGTAGAATCTTAATTCCCCTTTCCATACATCTCTAAGCTTATCTTACTTATTAGACTGAAAAAAACAACAATTTATTAGAGGAACTTGTGTATGTACTATACTCGCATTCAACTATTCCGCCCCGTTAGTCCAATAAAAATTAACAACTTTATTGTCAATCCCTCCGTCGATCTTCACGGAGAAGAAAAAGAAGGACAAACTGTTGCCGGCAGGTTGGATTCTGTTGGCATTACAAAACAAACTAGGCTGCTCACTCATGAAGAAGGAGAACGTTTTATAGTCCTCTTCCTTTTTCTTTAATGGTTAAGCATGGACCGCTACATTGTCTCCCTTTTTCCAATAGTAAAGGAACACAACTAAAAAGAGCAAAGAAGTGGTTGCTAACAGGATCGTATTATTAAGCAGCGGGTTGATTTTGCCTTCGGTAATCATCAATAATCCGCCTCCAGATTTACCGTTCAGCCCATAGAGAAGTCCATAAGAAACGTTTAACCCAAAGTGGATACCTGTATCCGCCCATACCGATCCTGATTGATAAAAAGAGTAAGTCAAAGAGCAACCCAATATAAGGGAAAAAACAAAGTTTAAAAAGGTAACATCCCCATTCCAAAAGTCATCCAGCGCATAAAGGGTAATGCTAATGATGGCAATGAAAAAGGGCGGCAGTTTACCAGCGAGTGAATGAATGACAAATCCCCTTGTGATTAGGTCATTAATGATCGACCCAAGAAAAAAACCAACGATCATTTGAACCAACATCCACCAGGCATTGAACCCTGTTTGAACTCCTCTAATCTCAAATTTCCCAAGCTGCCAATAGGTGACGTACATAAGAGACCAACAACCAAATCCTATAAGGAAACTAACAGCAAAATGCTTCTTCCAATGATTGGAGCGCAATAAACCTATTCCTTCTAGGCCTGGAAGCCCATTTAATTTTCCTATGTATGAAGCAAACGGAAAAAATAATAAAATGCCAAATAATTGTATGAAAGTGTTAGTGACAAAGTGTGTCACCCCATTGAAATAAATGGATAACGCTAAAAAACTTCCTATGCCTATAATTGCTTTCTTCATCGGTTCTCCCCTGATAAATTAATTTCGTAAGATCACCTATTCTAGATCAAAATTACCATAAATTCATGAGAAAAGTAATATTTTCCTTGAAAAATAAAAAAGCAACTGATGCTTATTACTCCAAATCTAACAAATTGTATAAAATTTTTATATTATTAATAACAATCTGTCTATTGTTTAGCAATGTTTTTAATTATATAGTTTATATAATTATTTTATTACTAAGTCTCTTTACACTTCATTATCGATCTTCTCTGCGGGCGGTCCGTGAGCCTCCTCGTTGCGTGCGCTTCTGCTTGTTCTCACCAGGACTCGCTTTTCCCGCTAGACTCATCATCTTTCGCTGCAATCAACTAGTGAAAAAACAACATTCATCTTTAGCCAAGCCAATTACTCAGCAATTTTTTTCCTCATCATCTCTCTAAATGGGAATCCATGCTAAAAACTTGCTTCAATCATTAGAAGGAATCTTATGTCTTTAAATGATCGGGGCAGTCAAAGAGCGATAGCTTATGTTTAAGATTCGCCCTTCTAAAAAGCTAACCTTGTCCTTCTATCTCCATACCCTGTTATAGCTGGTATGTATAGGCGGACAGAAAGTACTAAATCGATGCCACCAGCCCAGATGACCACTCTTTATAGGCATATCTCTTTAAACATCTACTTATCCAATTTTTTATCATTTGTAAACAGCTGCATGTATAGACTAATGAATGAAAGCTTTCATATAAAAAATAATGAATAAGGTGGAGGAGATAGAGAAGATGGAAAGATTAGTCGAGGTACAAAAGATCACTCATTTTATCGGTGGAGAAATGAAGCCAGGGACGAGCAAGCGTTTCGGCAAAGTGTACAAGCCTTCCACAGGTGAGGTAATGGCTCTATGTCCATATGCTTCAACAGAGGAAGTAAATGCAACAGTAGAAATAGCTAAAAAAGCTTTTGGTGCCTGGAAAAAAACGCCTGTTGCTCAAAGGGTAGAAGTCATTCACCGCTTCAGAAGCCTGCTAGTTGAGAAGACTGATGAACTAGCAAACTTAATTGGCCTGGAGAGCGGTAAAACCCTTTCTGATGCTAAAGGTGAAATCAGCAGGGGCATTGAATCGGTTGATCTAGCTATTAATGCTCCCCATCTTTTGAAAGGCGAATACTCCGTTAATGTAGGCGGAGAAATTAATGCTTATTCGATGAAGCAACCACTTGGTGTAGTCGCTGCTATTTCGCCATTTAATTTTCCCTTCATGGTTCCGGTTGCCATGTCGACAATGGCTGTAGCGTGCGGAAATGCCGTTATTTTAAAACCTTCCGAAAAAGTACCCAATTCGGCGTTATTCTTCTCGGAGCTCTGGAAACAGGCGGGTCTGCCGGATGGTGTATGGAATGTCATTAACGGGGATAAAGAAGCGGTAGATGCTTTGCTGAAACATCCTGATGTTCCGGCCATCTCTTTTGTAGGGTCTACGAAGATTGCCCAATATATTTACGAGGAAGGATGCCGGAATCATAAAAGAGTAGCGGCCTTCGGTGGTGGAAAAAATCATATGATTATTATGCCTGATGCTGATTTAGACCTCGCTGTTAACTCCTTCCTCGGAGCAGCATACGGAGCTGCTTCCCAGCGCTGCATGGCTATCTCTGCAGCGGTGCCCGTAGGAGAAAAAACAGCGGAAGCCTTCGTAGCCAAGTTAAAAAGTCGAGTGGAAGAATTGAAGGTTGGTGCCTATAACGATGAGAACGCCGACTTTGGTGCTCTTATTTCACAAGAATCAAAGGAAACAGTGACAAGATTTATAGAACAGAGCATTCAAGAGGGTGCCCACTTATGCGTAGACGGACGGAATCCCAAAGTTGAGAATGCACAAGGCTTCTTTCTTGGAGCCACTTTGCTCGATCATGTAACTCCTAATATGGAAATCTATCGTGAAGAAGTATTTGGTCCAGCGCGGATCGTCGTTCGTGTCGATACGTTGGACGAAGCGATTGAACTAATTAATAATCACGAATATGGAAATGGCGTAACGATATTTACAAATAACGGATATGCAGGCCGAAAGTTCGCGGAACAAATTGAAGTCGGCATGGTCGGCATCAATGTACCGATTCCAATTCCGGTCGGTTACCACAATTTTGGCGGATGGAAGCGTTCAAAGTTTGGCGAAGGCCATATGTTTGGGCCGGACACGGCACGCTTCTTTACAAAATCAAAAACAATCTCCGAGAGATGGCCGGAAAACCAGGTTTATAGCGACCAGGTAGACTTTGACTTCCCTAGCAATCGGTAAAATAATTCCTATCCTTCCAATCCATAAAAGATAGCCCTCAACAATAAATGAAGTCCGGCAAAGAACAATAGTTTTTGCCGGATTTTTTCGCTGTCGTCTCACTAAGCTCCCAAAACAAGAAAGTAGGCTCGCTGACTGTAAATATCTCTTCCTTAATCATCTTCATTGCTGTGAATCACTTAAGAGTTTTTTCAAGCATTCACGCTTTTAAAATAGCGATATACTTTCTCCAGCTTTTTTGCTTGTTTTCCTTTTGGGCTTTCCATATTGCCAAATTCAAAAAACTTCACTTTTTTAATACCTACAAAGCGAAATAAAGCTCTTTTCATTAAGATCTTATGCGAATTGTTTAACCAGAAAAGAGGATATTTTGCAGGCCCCTTCATGGTGGATACACATACAACTGATTTTCCTTTTAATAACCCTTTCGGGAAAAGTCCCTTCTTGTCTCTGTAAGCAAAGTTCGCAGCAAATAATTGATCTATATATCCCAACAGCATAGCCGGTGGTCTTCCCCACCAAATGGGATAGATAAAAACAATCTTGTCAGCCCAGGTAATTTGTTGTCTATATTTTTCAATCTGAGGATCACGATACATATCGCGTCTCCGCTTATCTTTATTAAATACTAGAAGAGGATTAAATTGCTCTTCATATAAATCAAGAACTTGCAATTCGTTTATGAAAAAATTTTCATGGCTCCCTTGGATTACTTTTTGTAAAAAGGCATGACATAAACTTTCATTATTGGGATGTGCATAAATAACTAGTGTTTTCATAAAGCACCTCATTTAGTTATCATTTGATAATAATTATCATATGACGATTCGTATTTTGTTGTCAAATGATAATTGTGTATTGATAATAAATTTGTTATCTTGTCAATAAGAGGTGAAAACTATGGACAAAAAAGCTCTTTTTTTTAAATGTGTGTCCTTCACAGCTTCGGTTCATCGTGTGACGCATGAATTAACAAAAAACGCTAAATCCGATTCTATTACACCTGTTCAATATACGATCCTTGAACATATAACCGTTAATCAGCCGGTTACTCCCAGTGAAATGAGTGAATGCATGCATGTATCCATGCCAAATATGAGCCGTGAATTAAAAAAATTAAGCGAAAAAAACTTAATTGAGAGGTTAACCGATCCTAAAGATCGACGAAAACAATATGTACGTCTCTCTAAAAAGGGAGAAACTATGATGGATGATGCCTTTTCACTTATAGAATCCAACTTCTTAAGCCGTGTACAGCATGCTTCGAAGGAAGATTTAGAGGATATTGACCGCGCCCTCGATGTCCTTCAAACAAAGCTCTTTTATTAATAAAGCAATGACGCAAAAAACACCCTCAATTGAAGGTGTTTTTTTACCGTATATTCCTACTGCATTCTAGTTATCAATGTCTATGATCATTTCGAGGGAAAGCGTATAGTCACTGTTGTTCCTCTACCTTTTGAGCTTTGAAAATCAATGGTTCCCTTGTACTTTTCTACAACATTGTAACAAATCATCATTCCTAGGCCTGTCCCTTTACTTTTCAAGGAATAAAAAGGTGTACCGAGGGTCTTAATTTCTGCTTCTGACATGCCTTGTCCATAATCGATCACTTTGATCTCAATGAGATCTTTCTTTCTATTAGCTGATACAATTACAGGATCGCCGGCATTGGAAGCTTCAATGGCATTTTTAATAATATTTACGAGTAATTGCTTAAACTCTATATTATTAGCAGCAATAAAAAAGTCATCTACGACGTTTAACTGGATCTTATTATCATGTAACAACCCATAAGAACAAAGAAAATCCGTTACACTCTGAAGAACATTCTTCACATTGACAATTTCCATTTCTTTATCTTTATCTGGCTTGGCAATCTCTAAAAATTGAGAAATCACCTGTTCAGCTGTATCCAATTCATCAATCATCAAAGCAAAATGCCTTTTGGCGTCTTCACAATTAGGTGCTGTCTCTTGTTGATATAGCTGCAAAAATCCTTTTATGACAGTCAAAGGGTTTCTAATTTCATGAGCAACAGCCGCTGCCAGTTGTCCCGTTATTCTTAGGCGCTCCGATTGTTGTATTTGTTCATAGTATAACTGCTGCTTTTTTATTCGGCGATGCGATAGATAGAAGATGAAGTACACCATCACCTGGCTGCCTATAAAATTAAGGATATTGCCGGTTATATCTTCTTTTATATAGGGATAGGAATGTCCTTGATCAAAGACTGCAATATAACTAAATGCAAGAACGATAGCCACACTATTTAATAACAATGAAAAATAAAATAGCTTGGAATCAAAAAATAAGATAGAAACAGCTGGCACTAGGCAGAGAAAAATAAAGGTAGACCAAGTGTCTGGATAGAGAAAGAAAAGCGTATAAAAATAAATGAATGTCACTATTGTAATTACCACTCTAAAAATATGCGTAGCATATTTAGGGTAAAATAACAAACAGCCTGCTAGCATAAAAACAAGCACAATGTGGAAAAGATGGCCAAAATCTATTTTTCCCAAATGCGGATTATCTATTAACAAGCCTACAATCATAAGAGCTATTACACTTACTGCTGTAATGTAATATAATGTTTTATTTACATGAGTATAAATCCCGTTCATATCTACTCCTTTTTATTTTTATATCAAAAAATAACCGCCATTGTTCAATTATTCTCATCACGTCATCTTAAATAACTTTTATATAGTACCATACAATTTTTGTATAATTGGTAAATTATTTTAAGAATTGAAAAATAGGTAAAATAGACGGAGACAGATTCATGATTCAACTCTTCCCTGTCAGAATTAGCAACTACTATAGCCATTAGTTTACAACCTAATAATGAAATTTAATGAAGGAAAGAAAATATTTCCTACGTATTTTTTCAAAAAAAAGAGAGAGAAGTTCTCTCCCCGTTTAACATATAGTTACTGATTGCTTAAATGAAATTTAATAAAAAATGTCGTGCCTTCCGGTCCTGTTTGAGTTTCAATCTTTGCATGATGTCGAGCGGCAATAGCATAACACACCCCTAAACCTAAACCAGTTCCATTATCCTTTGTAGTGAAAAATGGGGTACCTAGCTTCTCTAATATTTCCGGCTCGATCCCTGTTCCTTGATCTTGTACAGTAAGAACCACATTGTCGTTTCCTTCTTTATAGGTTTTAATAGTAAGCGTTTGCCCTTCACTCATTGCTTCTAGTCCATTCCGATATAGATTGATTAATAACTGACGTATTTCATTGCGATTTAAAAGTAGCTCTGGAATAGGTGTCGTATGAATTTTAATAATTTTGTTTTGGCTGAACGCATCCACTTTAATCAAGGGGGTCATATCATGAATAAGAGCATTTAAATCCTGCATCTGCAAATCAGAGGTCCTCGTATTGCCCATGGAAAGAAACTCCGTGATAATAGAATTTGCACGGTCCAGCTCTTCAATCATTAAATTAAAATAATGATTGTATTCATCAAAACGATCCTCTTTCTTTAACAATTGTAAAAACCCGCGGACAGTTGTCATTGGATTCCTAATTTCATGGCTGATGCCTGCCGCCATTTGTCCTATTAAATCCAAGCTCGATAATCGCTTTAATTCCTTCTCATATTTCTTTTTGTCAGTTACATTTTTAAAGAGGCAACAGAGACCGTCGTCATAAGGATAAGCGACTATCTCATGCCAATAATCTTCATAGACTGAAGGCGTTTCAAACTGTATGGATATCTGCTCTGACAGTACCCGATGAAACTCCTTATACATCGTTGTTCCAATTACCTCCGGGTATACCTCCCAGATGTTTTTTCCTATTACATCTTCTATTGTTTTATTTTTTGGAAGAAACTGATGTTTGTTTACATAAGTAAATTTCCATTCTTTATCTAAGGTGAAAAATCCATCCGTGATGCCTTCAATGATACTTGTCACTTTCTTATTGGCAGTAGCCAATTCTCTTGTTCGTTCTTCCACTATATATTCAAGTTGATTCATATATTGCAAGTTTAAAAATGCTGGAACCGTCGCATCAACAATTGATTGCGCTATTCGAATTTGGGAATCACAGTAATAGTGGCCTTTCCCCTTTAGATTGACGACAGCTATTACGCCGAGCACTTCTCCCATTGAAATAAATGGGATCATAAGCAGGTTCTCAATATGAAGATGGCTACAACTGTCATGATCCATTCTTTCATCTGCACAAACATCCGGTATAAAAACAGCATTTTTCGCCTTAATAACCTCTTGAATAATAGCTTCGTAGTTTAAACTCATTTGAATATTTTGATACTCTGCTTCTGTCCAATCGCTCTCTTTGCTTAGCCTTACAGATTTTATTACCTTCTTATCCAACGGATCTAGAAGGCATGCAGCTATATGGTGGCTACCTAATACCTTCCCTAAATAGGAAAAGCATGTATCGAGACTTTCCTGCACAGAGGAGCACATCGGTAACTCACGTGTAATATCTAGTAATAACTGCTTTTCGGTAATCAGATTTTCTTTTTGCATAAGGTTGTTCGCATTTTGAATAGCAACAGCAGCCATATTTACATAGGCTTCCACACTTTGAATTTCAGCTTCCGTTAAATTCATTGGAATGCCATAATCAAATAAAAAAACAAGGCCAAATAGCTCTTGCTCGTACGAGATGGGCAGTACTAGTAAGGATTTAATTTTAAAGGCGTTGATAACTGCTGGATCTGGCCTTGAATCCTTTGATGTATGAGGTATATAAATAGGTTTCTTCGTTTCAATTACCTCTTTGGCTAATAAGTCTTTTTTCGGATCAATGATCTGTTTATCAATCGTTATTCCAGCTATAAAATCAGGCTTCCCTACAAATCCTTTAAATGTTCCATCTTGCTGCGGCAAATAAATACCTACAGCATCACACTGTACAATTTCTTCAGATATGGCCTTTGTTACATGTTCAAGCACTTCCCGTAATTCTAACTTTGTATTGATAATCTTTGTTATATTTGCAAGCCGAGAATATCTCGTCTGTTCTACTCCCATTTGCCGATCCCCAATCGTAGAGATAATAAAATAAACCTTATTACATAAACAAGGCCTGCATAGCACTGTTTTGCTTTATTTATGAATATTTTATTACTTCTTATTGTACAGAGGTTCCATTAAATTTAATATAGGTAATAAAGAAAATAATACCAACCTGTAAGAAACATAAGGATATTTTCTTAAAAGCAACCAGTTACACGGACGAGCCATAAATAAATTATACCTGAATAAGTAAGGCCCCTAGATACCAATTACCTCTAAATACCCTCAAAAATTACAAATTATTGATTTTTTTACTTTTTGTCCTTTCTGAATAAAACAATATACATGTTCCCTTTTTATTTCAAATACCATATTGGAATCTAAAAACTTTAAAAAGCAAACGAATGCTGTCAAAAGAAAGACAGCATTCGCTTGCGCCATATCAGGTACCACAATAGGTTCGGTAAGGATGGGAAGTGGGTGCAGCTGGCGTACAGTAATCCTCATACTTATTAGAATATGCGTACGGATTGGAAAGCGCGTCTAGAAGCCTGTGCATGACGCTGTCATCTCCTTCTTCCACAGCTGCAGCTAGCGCCTCTTCTACCCTGTGATTCCTTGGAATGAGCGCAGGGTTGCTTTCACGCATCAGCTGATTGGAAGCATCTTTCGACTCCTTTTGTCTGCCTCGTCTCTCTTGCCAACGTTCATGCCACTTATTAAATTCAGAAGTGGCGAATAACGCTTGATCCTTCAGACTGTTAAGGGTTAAAGCTCTAAAAGTATTCGTATAGTCGGCATGGTGTTGTTCCATCATATGAAGAAGATCTTTAATTAAGGCTTCATCCTCCGCTTCTTCATTCACTAACCCAAGCTTGGCTCTCATTCCTGCAAACCAATAAGAGTGATATAACTTGGTGAAATGAGAGATTTCCTTTTGAGCTAATTCAACCGCTTTTTCCTCCTCCTCATGCAGCAGTGGCAATAAAGCTTCCGCAAAGCGCGCAAGGTTCCACCCGCCAATGTATGGCTGATTTCCGTAGGCATAGCGGCCTTGAAGGTCGATGGAGCTAAATACAGTCGCCGGGTCATAGGTATCCATAAAAGCGCAAGGACCATAATCAATCGTTTCTCCGCTGATAGCCATATTGTCGGTATTCATTACGCCGTGAATAAATCCAACAAGCTGCCATTTAGCAATTAGTTCTGCTTGACGCCTGATCACTTCTTGAAGCAGAGACAAATATTGCTCTCCATCCCTTTCAATGTCTGGGAAATGCCGGCGTAATGCATAATCTGCCAATGTTTGAAGATCTTCTACTTTCCCCCAATTCGCTACATACTGAAAAGTACCAACACGCAGGTGGCTGGCAGCCACTCGAGTGAGAATAGCGCCCGGAAGCTCGGTTTCGCGAAATACAGGCTCACCCGTTGTGACCACGGCTAAACTGCGGGTAGTAGGAATACGAAGCGCATGCATGGCTTCACTGATAATATACTCGCGAAGCATCGGCCCAAGAGATGCACGGCCATCCCCGCCACGAGAAAACGGTGTTCTGCCAGAGCCCTTAAGCTGAATGTCAACCCGCTCACCTTGTGGAGTCACCTGCTCGCCCAGCAGTACCGCTCGCCCGTCCCCTAGCATGGTAAAGTTTCCGAATTGATGCCCCGCGTATGCTTGAGCAAGAGGAGAAGCCTCCTCGGGAATTTCGTTTCCAGCAAGCACGGCTATGCCCTCCTTGCTTTTCAATCCCTGTGCGCTCAAACCTAAATGCTCCGCCAATCGATCATTAAAAACCACCAGCTCCGGTGAGGGCACAGGGGTCGGATTAGTGTGGGAGAAAAAGAAGTTTGGCAGACGGGCATAACTATTGTCCATGTTCCATCCTATACTCTTACTTTTTGTCATAGCTTCTCCTTTCTTTTTATAAATGTTTTTTGTATATGCAAGAAATGATTTTAACGATCTACACTCATAAAAATACGATGCAGTCTCTTTTTAATGTCTACTTCTACCAATTTATTATACCCTTTCCACAGCTCAATGACGCTTCTTAAATAAAGTTGCTGTCTCTGCTATAAAGGCTATGGTATAACCGGTTGTTGATTTCCGCTGCAGGCGGACGCTTTCCAAGAGCGGTCCGTAAGCCTCCTCTTTACATGCGCTCTTATGGGGTCTTATCAGGACTCGCTTTTCTCCCTAGAGTCACCGCTATCGCTACAATCAACTATTGAAAAAACCACATTTCTCTTAAACAGAGCCAAATAAAAAGAAGCAGCTTTAGATCGCCGCTTCTTTTCCACCTGTCTACCTCAAATTATTTTACCTTTTGTTATCTTATCCCTTAGTCACTTCATCATCTGTTTGTCCTTCTACAGGAACACGCTTGCCTATTCGAAAAGCATAAAAGCTAACTGTGATCACGGCAAGAAAAACAACACCGACAATCAGCGATATGCGCGTATCATCGTTGAACCACATACCGATTAATACCATGATTAAGAAAGCAATGGTTAGATAATTCGATACCGGGGCCAACGGCATTTTAAATGGATGCTTCTCCATTTCTGCCCCTTTCATTCTTCTGAATGAAATTTGGCTAATCAAAATGATAAACCACGGAACCATGCCGGGAAGTACACTGGCACTATATACATAGACAAATAAATTTTCCGGGGCAAGATAACTTAAAATAACACCGACGGCCAAACCAACGAGTACGCCAAGCGTACCGATTAAAGGAACGCCATTTTTGGACAGCTTCGTAAAGAACTTAGGAGCCTGGCCATTCACTCCTAATGTGTAAAGCATGCGGCCTGCGCTGTAAATACCGCTATTACAGCCAGACATAGCCGCCGTGATAACGACAAAATTAATCAGTGCAGCCGCAGCCGTAATGCCGACCTTTGCAAAAGTGGCAACGAACGGGCTGCCAATAGAATTCAATTGATCCCAAGGATAAACTGTGACAATGATAAAAATCGCACCGATATAAAAAATTAAAATACGCCAAATAATACTTTGAATAGCTTTTGTTAATGTTTTCTTTGGATCTTTTGCTTCGCCAGCCGTAATTCCAATCAACTCAACACCCTGATAAGCTGCTACAACGAGTGAAAGAGCAAAGAAAAAGCCTGACCAGCCACCTGCAAAGAAACCACCGTGTGTCCAAAGATTAGACAACCCCAGAGCATCCCCGCCATTGCCAATACCGAAGAAAATAAGTCCAAATCCCGCCACAATCATTAAAACAATAGTGACAATTTTAATCATTGCAAACCAAAATTCGAACTCCCCAAACGATTTAACAGAAATTAAATTGGCTGCACCAAGAATGATCATAGCAATCATACCCGGGATCCAAGCTGGCAGGTTCGGAAACCAATACTGCATGTATGCTCCTACCGCAATAATTTCTGACATTCCGACGATCACCCATTGAAACCAGTTGCTCCAGGCAGTGATATATCCGGCGAGCGGATGAATATATTTATAGCCAAACGTTGCAAAGGAACCTGTACTTGGCTCTACATACAACATTTCTCCCATTGCACGCATGATAAAAAATATAAAAACTCCCGAAATGGCATAAGCCAGCATAACAGACGGGCCTGTCCATTGAATCGTGCTTGCCGACCCCATAAATAAACCGACACCAATCGTTCCACCTAAAGCAATCATCTGAATGTGACGCGACTCCAGGCCTCTCTTCAATTCTTTATTTGCCACTTTTATTTCCTCCTCTTCTACTCCAACAATAGCCGAAATGTTAAGCGGCATACTCTACGCTTTTATTTAACATCAAAGGAACCCATCCAGCGTCACTTCTTATCTACCCTTGAGTATTTCCTTGCTTCTTTTTAGTGTTCCCGCCATTCGAAAGAATGGCCATCTTCCCTTTTGTAATCAACACTAGCAACTTTCTTATTCTATCATAATATTTTTTCAGAAAAATACAACTGTCTTTCTCAGAAAAACACATGTTAATCAATGTAAACAAAGTTAATATCTTTTAATTACAAAAATAATAATTATATTCTGATAATTATAACTGAAAGCCAGTTGCGTGTTATAAAATGGAAGCAGCCAAGAAAAGAATTTTCCCTTGGCTGGATTCATTACTCCAATAAGCTTTCTATACGCTTGCCTTCAGTATAAGTCAACTCTCACATTTCTAGGCAATTGCCATATATTGTTTTGAGGCAAAGTATCATAAACCACCCCTATCAACAGCAAACATTTATATGTTAATACTTAGATGAATAAAATCTAATATTGTAATGGAGGCATAAGGATGGTCAATTTCAAAGCCTATCAAGGGACTATTACATCGATTAGTGATCTGATAACTGGTCAAAATGATATAGGAGCAGGTTGTTATAAACTGCTATCTGCAGACAATGGATCTGGATCTATCGTTAATTTTGTTGCTTCGCCTGCCACTTACTTTGTAGACCATGCGATGGTAGCTGTAGGAGATAAAGTTACAGGCTATTATGATGCAAATGCACCTGCCCCTCTTATTTTCCCGCCGCAATTTCAAGCGCTTGTCATGGCAAAATTTAATCCGCTTCAGAATGTAAAAGTAGACTATTTTAACAGTCAGTTAGAGAGCAGCGACGGCCAATTAAAATTAAATCTCTCGCCCTTTACCCAAATCGTTTTAACCAACGGCCAGGCTTTTTCCAACAATCCAGCAAATCGCAATCTCATTGCTATCTATGGCCCCAGCACAAAAAGCATTCCAGCTCAAACGACCCCCTACAAAATTGTCGTTTTATGCTTTTAATTTTTATTACCTATAGGCCACTACTTACCAAAATGACTTAAAACCCTATAAGAAAGCGCCTGAATCCCTTTGCCTCGGGAAACAGGCGCTTTCTTTTTACATCTCTTATTCTTTCTAGAAGCACATTTAATTTATTTTTTTACTTTTGCACCATCTATCCCCTCTATCTGGAGAGCGTTTGCTTGCTGCACGCTGTCTTCCCATAAATAAAATAATTTTTTACAGCTACTTTGAACCGCTATTCTTTCATTTAAGATACACCTTACTATGATGGGGGTATTATGCCCCATCATACGCTCACTATTTATTCCTCAGCACCTCTGCGAGTTCATATAGCGAGTGATACTGCCGAATGCGATAATGCCGGCCTTCTTTCTGTAAATAGTCTTTATCGCAAAATTGGGCAAGCACATGTAATAAATGTCGATAAGAGACGCCTAAAAAATCACAAACCGTTACGTGTTTTTCCTTATAAACCCCTTCATCAGCGGTTTGTAAAATAAAATCCGCCAGCCGGTTTTCAAGCGGGAAAGCAAGGCTTTGTGAGTACTTTGCGGCCATTTGCGTGGCTTTCACACTTAAAAACCTCGTTAACTCACGAAGAAATGTGACATCTTCCAGCATCTGGGCACGGCAGCGATATAAAGGAATAGCAAAGCAAATGGTCTTGGTAGAGGTCTGAATCCCTTTTGTGTAGTACACCTCATGTAGTAACTCCATTTCCCCGATATAATCATTGGTATTGATAAAATTTATTAAGGAAACTTTCCCATTTTGATGGGTCACATAAATTTTTGCTTTTCCTTCTACGACATAAAACAAGAAATCTGGCCTTGTTCCCTCTTGAATGATCCATTCATCACGTTGATATTCCTGTACTTCGATAAACTCTTCAATCGGAAAAGAAAATAAATGAGCAATAGAGTGTTCGTTCAAATAGTACTGTCTTTTTTTATTCTTATAAACTTTCATTAGCCACCTCAAGAAATATGAGATATCTCATATTTTTGTCTGCACCTCCATGATATCATGCAAATAATGGGAGGATAAAAAATGAATACACAACGCTGGATGAGCAAACAATTCTTTAGTTTTTTTATGACATGGGGGATTTTTCTCCCCTATTGGACAGGATGGATGATTCATACAAAAGGGATTACGGTTTCCGAGGCTAGTTTGATTATGAGTTTAGGCTTGGTCGCCAGAGGGATTGCTACACTGGTTGTATTTCCCTATTTATCAGGAAAATTCAGCAGCAAAACTTTATTAAACGGAATGGCGATTGGGACGCTTATTTCGCTCCTATGCTATATTCCGGCAGGTTCTTTTGCCAGCCTGCTTGTGGTGACATTGCTTCTGCACTTTTTTTATCCAAGTTTGATGCCAGCTTTAGACAGCATTGCTGGCTTCCTGGCACAAAATAAACAATTAAAGCATTATGGAAAAAGCCGTTCATGGGGATCGATCGGGTTTGTCGTAGCCGGAATGATCTTAACCGTCTTTACAGGCGCGCTTGGAGATAAAGTTATTTTATGGGCGCTGTTGCTCGGTACAGTCATCTTCGCAGGCTTGGGTATCATGCGTGCCCCTGCTGTCTTATCAGAGAAACCGGCGGCGGCGCAAACAAACACCGGAGGGATGCTGCAACTATTTCGCATTAAACACTTTGCTCTAGTGCTTGCCATCGTGGTTTTACTGCAGGCAGCACATGCTTCTTATTACAGCTACGGCTATATTTTTTTACAAGATATCCATGCACCTAAATACTTAATTGGCGTCATTATTAACATTGCTGTGATCGCAGAAATCATTTTCTTTTCCATCGCCGATCGAAATTTTCATAAATTTTCCGTCGGCTCCTTGCTAGCGCTAGCCGCACTTGGTTCATCTATACGCTGGATATTGGTATTCGCTTTTCCAAACGTGATCGTTTTCTGTATCGCACAAACGCTGCATGCTTGTTCCTTTGCAATGGGCCATTATGCCTTTATGAAATATTTAATCAAACATATTCCACAGGCGCAGATTCCAAAAGCCCAAGGCATGTATTCAGCGTTAGCCCTTAGCTGGAGCACAGCTATATTCACCATTTTCGGCGGTTATTTATACGAAATTGAGCCAAGATACGCCTTTATTGGGATGATTGTGTGCAGCGTTCCATCTATGCTGTTGGCGCTTGTTTATCGAAGATTGGGACATAAAAAGGACGTTTCCGTTTCTGTTTAATTTGTTAGACTTTATGAAGGGTAGTACACCACTCCTAACCACTGTAGGGGTCTTTACTTATTTTAACGGTGGCAGTATTTCGCGTCTCCATCAAGATAGAAGAAAGGAGGCCTGTCCACAATGGATAAGCCTCCTTTCTTCTTTCAGTAGGTCTGTGGTGTGATCCGTCGAAATGGAAGCCTCCCTTTATTTATTTTATGAAATGAGCTGCTATTCTGATTTGAACAACTCAATAGTCAAAGAGAGTATTATATTTATTCCTCTTTGGGTAAAGTAAATGAGGATCAAGCAAAGAGAAACTATAGGCAGAATTCCAAAAATGAATGGAGGAATTTATAATGGCAAATCCGCTATTTACATCAACTGTCACAGCAGTGGGAGGACGAGAAGGAAAAGTAGAATCTCCCGATGGCGTCATCAAATTAGACTTGGCCATGCCGGGAACACCAAGAGCCAAACAGCTTTCTCAGGCAACCAATCCAGAACAGCTTTTTGCAGCTGGATATTCCGCTTGTTTTGACAGTGCCCTGCAATTAATTGCGAAAAAAGAACGCGTCACCTTTCAATCAGAAGTAACGGCAAACGTGAGTTTATTAAAAGACGAATCCGACCAAGGGTTTAAATTAGCCGTAACTCTTCAAGTAAAAGGCAGTGGAATAGACAGAGAACAGCTTGAAGAACTGGCTCACAAGGCTCATGCATTCTGCCCTTATTCAAAAGCAACTCGCGGGAATATCGATGTTACACTAGAAATTATATAAATGCCTTTCGTAACTTTATTTCTAAAAAGAAGCATCGAAGATTATTTAAATAATCTTCGATGCTTCTTTCTTTAGCTATTCTACCCCTGATAAATCGCTCTTTATTATTAAAATAAGATTGAGCCCTACTTAAAACTTCTGTAAAGAAGTTAGTTTGCTGGCTTCTTAATTGTTTTTACTTCGTATACTCCACCCTCTGAATGGATAATATATTCAGGCTTTGGCTTTCCAAGATTGGCTCTATGGCCGGCAATATGAGCATCACTTTTCTCCCATTGTTTCCAATGCTCCTCAGATTCCCATCTAATCATGACAACAACCTCTTCATCGCCACGTCGCACTTTTTTTACCATGACTGTTGCATCAATAAATCCTTCTTGCTCTTCAATCAGCCCTTTTCCACTAAAACGCTCCACTACCTTCTCTGCATTGCCTTCCGTAACCACAGTCTTTCTCATTTGTACAAACATCATTATCTCTCCCATTCTTATATGATTTATACTATAAATGGCCGCCAGTTTTTACCTAGACAAACTTGATGGCTTCCCCCGAAAATGGAACTGGCTTTCATACATACTAAAGTAAAATCCTTTTCTCTGTAACAGCTCTTGATGTGTGCCCGATTCAATGATTTCTCCTTGATGAATAACTAAAATTCGATCAGCATTTTCGATGGTTTTCAATCGGTGGGCAATGACAAAGCTTGTCCGCCCTTTCATCAGCTGATTGATCCCTTTTTGGATTTCTATTTCAGTCTTTGTGTCAATACTTGACGTAGCTTCATCAAGAATCAAAATATCTGAATCAGCTAAAATCGCTCTAGCAATAGCCAATAATTGGCGCTGCCCCTGGCTCAAATTAGCCCCGCCAGAAGTAAGCGGAGTTTGATAGCCTTGAGGCAAATGCTTAATATATTGATGAGCCGATGCCATTTTTGCCGCGGCTATCACTTCCTCATCCGTCGCTTCTAAACGCCCGTAGCGTATATTCTCCATAACCGTTCCTGAAAATAAGAACGTGTCTTGAAGAACGGTCCCTACTCTTTTTCGCAGCCCGTTTATTTGATAATCACGAATACCCCTGCCATCCACTTTGATTTCACCAGCAGTTACATCGTAAAATCTCATTAACAAATTAATAATTGTTGTCTTTCCTGAACCCGTTGGGCCGACAAGTGCAATTTTCTCACCCGGTTGAATTTGAAAATGAATATCCTTTAATACATCCTTCTCTTTTTCATAACTAAAGTGGACATGAGAGAATTCGACATGGCCTGCAAATGAATCTACAGCAATCGCATCCTTCTTATCCAGTACGTCTGGCGTCTCATCCATAACTTCAAATACACGCTCCGCACCAGCGATAGCCGACTGAAACATATTAAATAAATTAGACAGCTGGCTAATCGGGCGAAAAAACTGACGGGAATAGGTAACAAAGGCGGCAATGATTCCAACCGTCGCTTGCCCATGAACCGTCATAATGGCTCCAATCGCAATAACAAAGCCTAACCCGACATTATTAATGAAGTTATTAATAGGGCCAAGAAATCCTGATACGGTATCAGCAGCTAGAGCAGAGTGACGCAATCGCTCACTGACAATTGAAAATTGCTGATTGATTTTTTCCTCTTTGCCAAAAAGCGTAGTCACTTCGCTTCCTGAAATTGATTCCTCGATGAATCCGTTGAGTTCCCCTAAATCCCGCTGCCTTTTAATAAAATAATGGCCGCTGTAAGTGATAACTTTTTTAGTAGAAAAAATCATTAGCGGAATGACAAGAAGCGTAGCAATAGCGAGCACCCAGTTCAGTGAAAACATGGCAATAGCTACCCCTGAAACCATTAAAACAGAGGAAAAGATTTGTATAACACTCTGGCTGAGTGCGCTATTCAAATTTTCTATATCATTCGTTATCCTGCTCATCAGATCGCCATGTGTACGTCTATCAAAAAAACTTAGTGACAGCGTTTGAAACTTATCAAATAAATCCTGTCTTAATGTTCGAACCGTTTGTAACGATACCCGGACCATCATAAAGGTTTGCAGCCAGGTAAATAGAGCCGCTGTTAAATAAACAACCGTAAGCAGAGCTAAAAATCGAACCGTTCCTGTGATATCCTTCGGAAGGATATATTCGTCAATGATCACCCCAATCATATAAGGCCCCAGAAGACCCAACAAGGTGGAGAGGATAACAAAAATAATCGAAGCCATCAATGATGCTTTTTGCTTCTCCATATATGACCAAATGCGTTTGATGGTTCCCTTCCAATCCTTTGCTTTTTCGACTGGTCCATTTATTCCTCTCGGACCACGCGCGCGATGGATCATATTAGGGTTCACCGGTGAAGCTGGCTTACTCATCTGTATTTCACCTCCCTGCCACCCTGGGAAGAATAAATGTCATGATACACTTTGCTGTTAGTAAGCAATTCATCATGCGTGCCACTGGCCTCAATTCTTCCATCTTCCATAACGAGTATCTGGTCCGCATCAATCACGGAGGATATTTTGGATGAAATGATGAATAACGTTGCATGGGGATGAGCCTGTCTTAAAGCTTGTTGCACAGCCGATTCTGACAAAGCATCAATGGCTGAAGTTGAATCATCAAGAATTAGTATACGAGGTCTGCGGATAAATGCACGCGCCATAGATAACCGCTGCTTTTGACCTCCGGATAAATTCGTCGCTCCCTGCATGAGTTGGTGTTCGAACGTTGTATCAAAACGATTAATAAATTCAGAAGCGGCAGCAGATTGAGCTGCTTGCTCCATCTCATCAATCGTTGCCTCTTCTTTCCCAAAGCGTAAGTTGTCCTTGATTGATCCTGAAAATAACATAGGTTTTTGCGGAACAAACCCAATAGAGGCACGGAGTTGTTCAAGAGGGAAGTCCTTTACATTCATCCCATCTATAAGAATGTCTCCTGAATCTGGATCATATAAGCGGGGAATCAGTTTGACAAGTGTTGATTTTCCGCTGCCGGTTGAGCCGATGATGCCAATGGTTTGTCCAGCCTTTGCTTTAAAGGAAAGATCTTTAAGTACATATTCTCCATTTCTACTATAGCTGAAATGTACCTGTTTAAATTCCACTTCACCAATGATGGCAGGTTCAGAGAACGGCTTAGTCGTCTTAATAATATCGCTTTCTGTTTCAAGTACCTGAACAACTCGCTTCGCTGAAGGAAAGGCACGAGCAATCTGCATTAATACATGGCTGCTGCTCATTAATCCATTCATCATAATGTTTAAGTAATTAATAAAGGCAAGAATCACCCCTACTTGGAGCGTTCCTTCATTTACCTTTATGGCACCCATCCACATTCCAGCAATCATTCCTAGATTCACAACGAACATCATAATAGGCATTAAAGTTACAATTAGCTGGTCAGCCGTCATATTTCGTTTCATTAACAAATCATTAACCGCTTTAAACTGTCCCTTTTCATAATTGTGACGGTCAAATGCTTTGATCACCCGAATGCCTGCTAGCATTTCTTGAAGCTTCGTATTTACCTGATCCATCGCTTTTTGAACTTTTGAAAAAAGTTTTCCTGAATATATGGAAAAATAATAGATGAAGGCAATAAGAATAGGGATTACTGCTAGGAGAATAGGAAATAATTCTCGTGCAGTGAGCCAAACAATCATAACAGATCCTATAAATAATAAAGGACCTCTTACAAATACACGCAATGTCATAATAATGGCCTGCTTTAGCGTTTCGATATCACTGGTTACGATAGTGATTAATTTACCAGCACCAAATGAATCTGTATTACGGCTTGAAAACTGTCCCATCTTCTCGAACACATCACGGCGAATATCCACAGCAAAGTGAACGGCTGCTTTTGCAGCACACACAGAACTTCCCATTCCACCAATTAATCCAACAAATGCGCTGAGCAGCATAATGAGCCCCAGCTTAACAACATAGCCATTGTCTTGATTAGCAATGCCAGTATCAATCATTTTCTGCATGATGGTTGGCTGCAAAAGATCCATCGCCACTTCCATACACATCAATGCTGGTCCCAAAATTGCAAAAAGGGTGTATGGCTGAATATAGTGCAATAACTTCCTTGTAGCATTCATGCAATGTCCCCTTACTTCATGACATTCTTTTTTAAACGATCCGTCATGTCATTCACAAAGGCAATTAATTCTAGCACGCTTTCTGAATTCCCCCGGGCTTCTTTCATCGCTTTTCGAAATTCTCTTTCCCATCGTTCCATTGCTGCCCTTAATTGCGTTGCCTGCTCAGAATTCTTCCACATCATTCTCTCTTTCCATTCAACCCAAAAATCGACTTCCTCCTGTTCAGCTATTTCCTCCAGTCTTTTGGTTCCATTTCTGTTAATAGAATAAATTTTTTTATCAGATTCAGCATTCAGTTCAATCAACTGCTGGTCCAGCAATTCCTGAAGCGCAGGATACACTGTTCCAGCACTTGCCGAATAAGCACCATTTGACCGCTCTTCCAGCTCCTTCATGATTTGATAGCCATGCATAGATTCTTCTTTCAATAAATGCAATATAGCTATTTGAACAAATCCTCGCCGTCTTCTCATTTTCTTCCTCCTTGTTTATATCGGCTATTTTAAACGATATATCGATATTTTTCAAACGTAATGAATTAAATCACTTTAAAGTTACAAAAAAAATCCTTTTTAAGAAAAACTCTATCTGTATGCGACAGGATCTAGTGGATATTATTTAATTCCGTAATGAAATTTGATTAAAAAAACTGACATAACAAACAAAAGACCACTCCAATGAAGAGCAGTCTTTCTAACCTGTTAGAGGGTCCCGTTTTTGCTTTCTTTAATCGTAAAAGAATTTAATTTTCCCTCTAAATTTTTTACCATTTCTGCGATCGCCTGCGAAGATTCCTCCATAACTTTCATGGAGTGCAGCTGTTTTTCCGTCTCAGAGGACAGCTCTTTAAAAATAGTTAAGGAGTTTTGAGCCGCATGGGCAATCTCATCTACTGTTGCATTGACTTCCTCTGAACTAGCAGACATTTCTTCATAAACAGCCGAAGATTCTTGAATTTCTTCGCTAACTCGTTTGGTCGATTCAACAATTTCATTAATTACTTGCCCGACATTATCAATCACCTGAACACCAGTTGCCACTTCCATCGTTCCTCTTGTCATCGCTTCTACAGCCTGTTTCGTATCTCCCTGGGTTAACTGGATAATGTTCACGATTTTTGCGGCAGCCACTTTTGATTGTTCCGCCAAATTGCGCACTTCATCGGCAACGACAGCAAACCCTCTTCCCGCTTCACCGGCCCTTGCTGCTTCAATAGCTGCATTTAAAGCAAGTAAATTGGTTTGCTCAGTAATTTCAGAGATAACTGAAGCAATTTGCCCGATTTCTTGGGAACGCGTGCCTAATCTCGTAACAACTTCCGCAGAGCCGCCAACTGTTTCATTGATGTTTTGCATTTGATCAACAGCTTGTTGAATCAAATTCCTGCCATTATGGGTTTCTGATAACGTATCTTCTGACTTCATGGCAATGGTTGAGGCTGATTCTGCTGCCCGCTGAATCCCCGTAGCCATCTCTTCCATGACTCGTGCACTTTCTGTTGAGCTGACTGTTTGATGCTCTAAGCTTTCAGTCACTTGATGAATCGATGTGGAAAACTGATTAGCCGATTGAACAGTATCGCTGGCAATCTTTAAAAATTCTGCAGAGGATTGATAGACCTTATCGGTTACAAGCCGGGCTTCTTTAATCAAGGAACTTAATGTTTCGGTCATCTTATTAAATTGATGACTCAATTCACCTAGCTCATCCTTGCTTGTTACATTAATAGTCGTAGAGAGATCGCCATCACTCACTTTGCCAATAGCTGTTTGGATCTCCGCAATAGGCGACAATAACTTCTTTGTACCAAAATATTGGAGTATTAACACAATGATTAAGCAAATAACGATACTGATGCTCAGCCATAATAAAAATTGATATTTCAGATCATTCATAATGCTTGCATCTAAATCAACACCAAATACCGCTGTTACTTCATTATTTTCATCTAGGATAGGAACCAATGCCGCTTGCCAGGTCCCAAACTCATCTGTGTAAATCTCCGAATAAGCTGTTTGTTTACTAGAAACCGCTTTTTCCAGCGCCTGTGCTAATAACTCGCTCGAGAAAGTTTCACCAGGATATAATTCAGCCTCTATGTTATTCGTTGGAACGGCAATTAATTGAATCTCCTTCTTTCCATCGGTCAATTTGCTATCCATGACATATCCTTGCGCAACAGATGGTTCATTTTTTGCCAGGTGGTCCAGGTGTTTAATGAACTTTTGTTGAATCTCACTGTCTACATCACTATTAGTTTTTGCACGTTCAATATCCGAAATGTCTATCGTGCTGGCCCAGAGCTTCGCAATCCCTCCTGATCTGTCGTGAATAACCGTTTTGACAATATAATTATTAATCGCATAGCTAATCACACCCGTACACAGTCCAACTAAAACAACAATAGCAAAAGATAACAATAAATTTTTCCCCACTAAGGTTCTTCTTCTTTTCATGATATCCCCCGATAGTAATGTATTGAATTAAATAAAGTAATTTATAATAATTGATTCTTTATTGCTTTATATATCTAAAAAACTTCTCTAGGTAATTGGGAAGGCGATAAACGTGTCTTTATACCTATTACCCAACTAATTAATCGTTTTTTTCAGGAGTTTAAACCTATAACTTTTAACGCTTAATAGTCTACTCTTCAATATGATGGAAGTCTACGAAAAATATTTTTCTATTCCTTATTTTCAATAAATTCTAAGGAATTTTGATTCACTGCTCTCTCCTCTAAAAATAAAAAGACACCCTAAAAGAGTGTCTGTCATGCTTTCGCAAAAGGATTTTTAAAATAGCCTGTTTCTCTATCCTGAGCCTAAGTAAGTTATCTTGAGAATAAAGGGGCCAAGCTCTTTTATTTGTATTTCACTTGCTTAAAAAAGATCAGTTAAATAGGATTGAATCGAGTTTGGCAATAATCGAAAGAATAAGCCTTCATATTTAATATCAAGGAAACCTGCAATCAGAAGGACCAGCACGATTAATACCAAAATAGATTTCTTGTTCTTTTTAGACATCCACTTCACAAAGTCGCCCCCACTAAACAAATACAATGTATCATTGATTCGTGACATATTTATATACCTTATTTATGATAAGATTCACCATCATCTACCTAAATGAGACTTTTCTTCATTCATTTAAGAAATATTTTCAAAGTCCTTCATTCATCATTTTAGATGTTCATTTAGAACGTTCTCTTCCAAGACATCAGATGTATCGCCGTACACTTTGATAATATGTTTTTCTCCCCAAGTGCAAAGCGAATTTAAAATATCTTGCAAGCTCCACCCGTACTCACTTAACTCATACTCCACTTTTGGAGGAACTTGATTGTAAACAATTCTATTAATGACTCCGTCTTCCTCTAATTCACGTAATTGTTGAGTTAACATCTTCTGTGTAATATCCGGCATAAGGCGCTTTAATTCACTTGTTCGTTTCTTGCCGTGTGTCAGATGACATAGAATGACACATTTCCACTTTCCCCCTATTACTTCTAGCGTCGCTTCTACTGAAATATTGTATTTTTTTTTCTTCATATATCTTTCCTCCTCATATATAGGAACTTAAAAGTACCTATAATACTTTTAAGTTCCTATAGTACTTTCAAGTGCGTACTTCCCTAATACTTTCATATATACCATAATAACATTTATCGGTTGAGTGTCGTGTAATTATTTTTTATTTTACTTAAAACAAGACCGTTCATGCATGACTAAATGATGAAGGAGGATCACCATGTCTTTAGATAAAAAACAAAGTACATTAGCACTTTTAGCCTTAGCCATCAGTGCATTTGCCATAGGAACAACAGAATTTATCAGTGTAGGTCTATTGCCATTAATAGCGAATGATTTGCAAATATCTGTTACAACAGCAGGCTTAACCGTTTCCTTATATGCATTAGGAGTAACATTCGGGGCACCGGTTTTAACATCCATTACTTCTAGTATGTCACGAAAATCATTACTGCTTTGGATTATGGTCATTTTTATTATAGGCAATAGTATGGCTGCTAGTGCGACAAGCATTGGTATGTTGCTTGTTGCCCGCATTCTTTCTGCCTTTTCGCATGGAGTTTTTATGTCCATTGGCTCTACCATTGCGGCAGATTTAGTGCCAGAAAACAGAAGAGCTAGTGCCATATCCATTATGTTTTCCGGACTTACAGTAGCCACTGTAACAGGCGTACCATTGGGAACATTTATTGGCCAACAGTTTGGTTGGAGAATGGCTTTTCTCATTATTATTGGCGTCGGTGTTGTTGCCTTAATCGCGAATAGCATCCTGGTTCCATCTAGTTTACGAAAAGGGACTCGCACCACACTTCGGGACCAATTCAAATTAGTGACAAATGGTCGCCTATTACTTTTATTTACAATTACTGCTCTAGGCTATGGAGGAACCTTCGTTGTCTTTACTTATCTATCTCCCATGCTGCAGGAAATAACAGGATATAAAGAAGGAACCGTCGCTGTCATTCTTCTTGTATATGGCATTGCGATCGCGATTGGCAACATGGCAGGTGGAAAGTTATCTAATCGCAAGCCGATTCTGGCATTGTTTTACATGTTCATTGTACAAGCGGTGATACTGTTTATATTGATGTTTACGGCGCCATTTAAAATAGCAGGATTGATTACCATTTTCTTCATGGGACTTCTAGCTTTTATGAATGTGCCAGGATTACAAGTGTATGTAGTCATGTTAGCGGAACGATTTGTACCGACTGGAGTAGACGTAGCGTCAGCCATCAATATTGCTGCATTTAATGCGGGAATTGCCATTGGCTCCTATTTAGGTGGCATGATCACAGACTCTATTGGCTTAATTCATACTTCTTGGGTCGGAGCACTTATGGTATTGATTGCTGCTATCCTTACGGGTTGGAGTGTCTCCCTTGAAAGAAAAGATCAAAAAGGGAATGAACTAAAGGAGGTGGTTTCCTAAGAATCGATAAATGACATGACCAAATATAGAATGATCTCATTTCTTATAATAAAAAGTGGAGGTTTATTTATAATGATTAAAAACTTACAAGATACAACTACTTTGCATAACGGGGTAAAAATGCCTTGGCTTGGAATTGGGGTGTTTAAAGTAGAAGAAGGGCCTGAACTAGTTAACGCTGTGAAATTGGCCATTAAACACGGGTACCGTAGCATTGACACGGCAGCCATTTATGAAAATGAAGAAGGAGTTGGCCAAGCGATCCGAGAAGGGATAAAAGAAGCCAATATCTCTAGAGAAGAACTATTTGTAACATCGAAAGTTTGGAATTCTGATCTAGGCTACGAATCCACTATAGCTGCTTATGAAACAAGCCTAAAGAAACTGGGTCTTGAGTATCTAGATCTATATCTTATACACTGGCCTGTAGAAGGTAAATACAAGGAAGCTTGGCGTGCATTAGAGACTCTTTATAAAGAAGGAAGAGTAAAGGCCATTGGAGTAAGTAACTTCCAAATCCACCATCTTGAAGACTTAATGGCTGATGCCGAAATTAAACCGATGATCAATCAAGTAGAATACCATCCACGTTTAAGTCAGAAAGAAGTTCAAGCCTTTTGTCAAGAACAGGGAATCCAGCTAGAAGCTTGGTCACCTTTAATGCAAGGCCAATTATTAGATAATCCAGTCTTACAAGAGATTGCAAATAAGCATAATAAGTCCATTGCACAAGTTATTTTACGATGGGATTTACAAAATGGCGTTGTCACCATTCCAAAATCTACGAAAGAACATCGAATTGTTGAAAACTCAACTGTCTTCGACTTTGAACTAACGAAAGAAGAGATGGAGCAAATTAACGACCTAAATCAAAATCATCGAGTAGGACCAGACCCTGACAACTTTGACTTTTAAATAAAAACGAGCATAAGAACAGGCACTTTTCCTCTGATAAATGCACTGCACCCCAATTGTTAGACACATCTATCAATTGGCGGTGTAGTTTTTTATCGCTGCATATACTTTAGAATAAAATGAACCAATGCCCATTCGTTCATAAATTTATGATACGGTTCAGCATAATATTAGTAACTGATCCTATTGAGACTGTTCAGGAAGTGGCAGCCTCTCCATCTAGAAATGAATGAATCGCTTCTTTATTTTTATCAAACTCAATATCTAAAGTCATTCCTACATTCTCATATCTTACATCTGTATAAGAGCCATCAATCGGAATCGTTAGCGTTTCAATTCTATCAGGCCGATGTAAAGCAAAATCTTTCATTAAATTGATAAGATCAGCACCTTGAAGATTCGTCTGAATATAAGGCTGGACAGTTCCGATGAGCTTTGGAAGCTTCATCGCGCCATTTGTGCTTAGAATCTCGTCTTTTAAAGCATTAATGACTTCCTGCTGGCGTTTTACTCGTCCAAAATCTGATTCTGCATCCTTGCGAAAACGGGCATATCCTAATAATTCTTTTCCATTTAACCTTTGTAAGCCAGGCTTCAATGTGACACCAATATTTGCTGACATTTTCTTAGGAACATTTATTTCAATGCCATTAGGAGCAAGCGTATCAACCACACTTTCAAAACCTTTAAAATCAATCAAGGCATAATACTCAATATCTAAGTCGAAGTCCTTTTTTAACGTTTGGCGCAATAATTCCGGGCCACCTAAATAAAAAGCCGTATTCATTTTATAATTTCGATACCCCGGAATTTCGGTATAAATATCCCGCATGATAGACACTAATTTTGCAGTTCCTTTTTTCCGATCATATTGTGCAACCATGATTGTGTCTGTACGAGATTTTTCCTCATCTGGACGTACATCGACTCCCAAAACCAACACATTTACCTTGTCGAGATTTTTCTTTCCATTAAACTCAAATTCCTGATCCATTGCGGGCCCGGCATTGTTCATGCCCTGTTGATATTGATAGATAAAATATCCGCATGCCGCTACAAGCATCATGAGCAATGTCGCAAGTACTTTTAAAAACCTGCTTTTTCTTTTCCTTTTCAAGCGTTTTTGTCTGCTCATTTTATATTCAATCCTTTTTATAGGCGATCATTTTTCTTGCTGTGCTTTACATTAAATGATCCATGGCATCTATTTGCTTAACGAAAGCCCATTCATAATCCAACCAATAACCAGCGCGTCATCTATATATCCGACTGGAAAGAGATAATCCGGAATACAATCAACCGTCGAAATAAAGTAGAGGAGCACACCTCCCATTAAAGCAAGTTCAACCTTCGTTCCTCTTCTCTGAGAAAACCCTTTATATATTTCCTTTATCTGACTAATAAAAGGACCCATGCTTCCTACTTTTTTTAGTTTCTCCTCAAATTTAGTCAGTATGGTTTCTGTTCCTTCTTCTGTTTGCGAAAATTGTTCGTATTTTACTAATTCTTGTTTCACGTCTTCAATACGGAACTCTTTATCCACTAAATGAGTGGATGCAAGAAGCGCCTGAATATGGTCAATCGAAGTATAAAGATCTGACTGCTTTTGGTCAACTGGATACCCCGCAGCCTTATATAATGCCGAGATAGAAACTCCAAGATGGTCAGCAAATTTCTGCAGATGATCTGGGGTTGCCTTTCGTTTTCCATTGATGATTTTTGAGATGACGGCTGTATCTACCCCGGTTAACTCACTAAACTTTCTCATAGATAAAGATCGTTCTTTCAACAGAGCTTTTAACATTGAACCTATTTCATTGCTTTTGTTTTCATCCCGCATACTCTATTTTCCTTTCTATGAACTCATCAGGCATTTAAAGATTGTAAGACAGCCCAATACCTACAAATATACAAATAACGTTGACAATTTGTCAACGTTATAGACGGACTCCTTTTAAATTATCTATTTAATCACTGGCATCTTGTCAACAGTTAGCCAAAAAGCTGGTTGGTTAATTTTTCAATCATTAGAAGGCGGCGTTTCCAGTGAGAAAAGCAAGTCCCAGTAGTTCACAGATCGCACACGGAAAGCGTCTGCCTGCATCAAAATCAACAACCAGATATCACAGGGCCAAACAAAAAAAGCAGTCTGTCTGCCGTTGAAGCATTGACCACTTTCCTAAAGATTCTTCTATGCTACTTAAACCATTCCCTATGAGACGGTTCGCCGTACTACACTTAAATCCCTACTTCTGTTTCCTGTTGCAGGACTTCTCATGTTGGAGCAGCCACTCTTTTCTCCACAGCCCTCCTGCATAGCCAGTTAATGTCCCATTAGAACCAATAATTCTGTGGCAGGGAATGACAATACTTAGCTTATTTTTTCCATTTGCACTTCCTACAGCCCTAATAGCTTTTTGATTTCCAATAGAAACAGCAATATCCTTGTAAGATCCCGTTTCTGCATACGGAATTTCTTTTAATGCTTCCCATACTTTTTTTTGAAAATCAGTTCCTTCAAATTGATAAGGAAATGTAAATTCATAGCGATCGCCTTTAAAATATTCGTCAAGTTGGTTATAGCATTCTGCTAAAACTGGAGGAGTGTCCGGTTGTAAAACATTCACCTTTTTATCCTCTTCAGAGAACAGAATAGAAAGGATCACTTCATCAGTACCAAGTATTTCGATTACGCCAATTGGCGATTCATAATCTAATTTATATTTTTTTGTCATATAAAGACCTCCAAAGATAAAAGGTAGCGTATGCCTGCCAGCCTTTCCATCCCAATGCTAATTCTTCAATTTCTTTTATAGTCGGCTTCTTCTTAAGTCCTAGCAGATTCTTCAATGCATGATGAAGTCCGACATCTGTTATTGGGAAGGAAGAAGTATCGTGTAGACATTTCATCATTACATAATCTGCCGTCCATGCTCCAACCCCTCTTATCGCCATTAATGATTTTTTTACTTGCTGGTAATCTTTTTGCTGGAGCAGCCATTCCTTTGTTAATTCGCCATTTGTCATGGCTTTCGCAATGCCAATAATATATTCAGCCTTCCTAGCAGAAAATTGAAGTTCCCTTAAATCATCCACACTTACAGAAGCAATTTTTTCAAATGAGGGGAATATCCAAAATATTTCTCCCTCAAAAACTAGGCACTCGCCAAAGTGTTCAACGAAGCGTCTCTTTAATGTGTAAGCAAATGCTAGATTAATTTGCTGTCCGATAATTGCCCACACTAATGCTTCAAATAAATCCGGTATACATATAATCCGTAGCCCATCATATTGATGAGCAAGTTTTTTTAAAATTTGATCTTGATGAGCTGCCCTATAAAACCCCTCTACATCCTGCTCCAAATCAAACCATTCCCAAATGTACTCCCCCACTTTTTGGCGAGAGGGACCAGAGGGAGTGCTTATTAGAAATTCAACCTTTATCGAATGATTGATGTATCCAATTTTACATAAAATCAAAGATTCATCCACTTTTATTAGTTTAACGATAGATTTCCCTTTCATTTGATGAAGCACTTCCTGATTGGACCTTCCTAAAAAAGTAAGACATTCTTCAAAATTAAATTCCTTAGGAGGATAAATCTCTATATAAGATCCATAATCAGCCCAATTCATTTAGGAATCCCTTTCGATATTCACTCGGTGAACAGTTTTTTAAGCTTCGAAACACTTTATAAAAATTAGAAGGACTTTGAAATCCTACCTCATAGCAGATCTCCAGATTCGTAAGGGCTGTACATTTGAGAAGATGGGCTGCTTTATCGATACGTATCTTTTCTAAATAAGTACGAGGAGTTTCAGAGGTTTCTTGTTTAAATAAGCGTTCCAAATAAAAGGGACTTAGACCGACTTCTGCCGCTATATCTTTTAATATCAGGTTTTGTTTATAATGATTGACCAGGAACGTAATGATGTCTCTGACAATCTCCATATGCGGGGATTGCTCAACTTCCGGCCGACACCTCTTACAAGCGCGAAAACCAGCTTTTTCTACTTCATTTATGTCGGTGTAAAATTCCACATTCATTTTTTTGGGTTTCCTTGATCTGCAGGAGGGACGGCAATATATTCTGGTTGTTTTCACGGCTGTAAAAAATAATCCATCATACTTACGGTCACAAGCCATAATTTTCTCCCACATCTCTTCGAATGAAAGATTAATAGTATTATTCACCATATTACATCACTCTCCTTCCTGCACTGGGGCGCATTTTCATACAAATGGGAAGTATCCATATACTCTACTAATTTACCAGCAGGCTCTTTTAATCCGGGGACAAGAATTTCACTAGCGCCACTCTCCACATACGCCCTTGCTCGTTCTATTGTTTCTATCAAAGGGTTTCGGCTTTGAAAGTAAGTATCTATTCTGGCGTTACTATAAAAATATTTATAATCATTATGGTCTAGCGCTACTCTTATTTTTTCTAGAAGATGAGCGTGCTGTAAAACCTCTCTTAAGTCCATTGATTTTTTCAATGAATCTTCCATATTGATGCCCGCCACCCCGACATCTGCCGTTCTAAAAACATTTTCTATAATCATGTTCGCGTCTTCGCTATATCCGGCCTCAATATCGGCTGAAACAGAAATTTTCACATTCTCTACTATAGTTTTGATGATTCCTAAATGTCTGTCAAATCCAATCCATTCTCCATCTGAAAATTCTAGTGAATTTGCGATACTCCAACTGGTCGTGTCAATTGCTTTGAATCCTGCTTTTTCAAGTATTAAGGCTGAAAGTAAGTCCCAAGCATTTCCTATGAATAATAATTCCTTTGAGGAAGGCCACTCATTGAATTCCTGAATCTTCTTCATTTCAGCTCCCCCTAATATTTGTTGGATTCATTTTAACAAGTAACCTCTCTCCAATTCGTCCTCATTCTTGCTCTTATGGTCTGTCTTAAGAGAACCTGGTAAGATACAAAAGAGATTTTATTTAAAGGTGTTATAATGGAGGGATCCGAAAAACGTAGGCAGTATCCCGATCAGATAGTGCTAGTAGAAACACGAACAACCATCTCAATAACAGCACTGAAAAATTGGAGAAACGTTCACTGTCTCTAATTTTGAGAATAAACATGCTTAGTTAATCGCACGCCATTTGTCAATTAATACAATCAAACAACTTGAAAGCAATGAAAAATAAAATCCATAATCAACATGAAGCAACTTGAATTTTTGCGGGTGATAGTTATGAAAGTTTCAATAGAAGAAATAAGTAAAGAATTGGCAGAAGAAATTCTCATTAGGTGTCATGAGGTAGATGATGAAATAAACGAAATCGTAAGGAAGCTGGAAACGGAGACCTTCATTGTACTCGGATATCAAAACGATAGAGTTCACCGTATCAAGCTTAGCGACATTTATTATTTCGAGGCAGTTGACGGGAAGGTTTTCAGCTACTGCAAGGATAACGTTTTTGAAGTAAAGCAAAAGCTTTATGAGTTAGAAAAGTTATGCAGCGAAAAAAACTTTTTTCGTGCATCCAAATCAACTATTTTAAACATAGCTAAAATTTCATCTGTGTATCCGTCCATAAGCGGCCGATTCGAGGCGGTGCTTGATAATGAGGAACGTGCTGTTATATCAAGGCAGTATGTGCCTGTCCTTAAAAACAGGCTTGGATTGTAAAAGGAGGGATGCATATGAAGCTTGCTGAGTTTGTACAAAAGACGGCGAAGAATTTCTTGATCATTTTTGCTTCCATCATCATTATTCTTACGATTTTACGACAGATATATTATCCCAACATGGACTTTGATTTAGAGTCGATCTATCTCATTATGGCCTTTTCATTTTTAAGCGCATTAACGGGATTTATTTTGTATTCTCCTCATGAGATAAGTGAGAAGAAGATGCGTATAAGAATGGCCCTTCATTTTGTCACTTTGGAAATTCTTTTGATTTCTCTTAGCCACATTTTTGGCATTGTGAATAGCATAGTAGATACAATCATCTTGGCACTGGAAATCGCAGCAATCTATATCGTGGTTCGTCTGTTATCATGGCAAAACGATAAAAAGGAAGCTCAAAAAATCAATGAAAAACTAAAGGCATTGAAAAAAGACGTTTATAAGTAGCCCAATACGATCATACATCGGCAGTTGTCTGCAATAGATTATGATGCGGTAAGCTTTTGCAGCTTACCGCTATTTTTGCATCTTATTTGCTCATAAATACAGCTTACTGTTTTTCTATATACATCCCTTCGGCTGTTTTTTATGATGAGTTCATAAAAAATAATCCAAAAAAGAAGGGGTAACCATTATGGGAACTTTACTATTATGTATCGCTTTGATTTTTGAGGTCACTTTTGCCATCTACTGTATAGTAACAAAGAAAAATTATAAAAAAATAAAGAATTGGCTGAGGATTGCTATATTTATAGCCTTTGCCATACTCACACTTTCATCGGTGATTATGTGGAGTTTCCGCTGGGTCCTGCTTGCCACACTGCTTTTCCTATTAGCGGCAACGGGCACGGTTGCTCTTATTCGTAACAAAACAAAAACACAAAAATACAAAACTTCTTCTATTGTATGGAAATCTATTTTTATGATTGTGATATTAGTATTGGCACTTACACCTGCCATTGTTTTTCCACAGCACCCATCACCGAAAGTGACAGGTAAATATGAAGTCGCCACTGCTGCTTACACTTATATGGACAAAAAACGTGTGGAGGAATTTAGCGATAAGGGGCAAAACAGATTTGTGAACGTGGAATTTTGGTATCCGAAAAATGCACATGGAACATATCCTCTTTTGGTGTTCTCCCACGGAGCATACGGCATTAAGGCAAGCAATACCTCTACCTATACAGAGCTTGCAAGCCACGGCTATGTAGTCGTTTCAATCGATCATCCGTATCATTCCTTTTATACTGCTTCAGCGGATGGAACGAAAACTTTCATCAACACAGATTATAACCGTGAAGTCAGCAATATCAATAAAGAAGGTATTTATACAAACGAAGAACTCTATGGGCTCATTCAAAAATGGATGAAACTGCGAACAGACGATATGAATTTTGTCATTGATACGATCCTCAAAAAGGCCAAAAGTGATAATGACTCCGTTTATCAAAAGATCAATACAGAGAAAATTGGTGTGTTCGGGCACTCGATGGGCGGCGCAGCCAGTGTTTGGCTAGGTAGAGTGCGCAATGATATAGATGCCGTTGTTAATATTGATGCCCCTTTCTTTAGCGAGCTTCTGTATAAGAAAGATATAGATGACTTTGTAGCAAGCAAAAAACCCTATAACATCCCGCTTTTCAACATTTATTCCGATGATGTTTGGAAACAGCTCGGCAGCAACTCCACTTATGTAGCAAACAAACTAGATAATCAAAACTTCAAAGAGGCCTATACAATTCATTTTCAAGGAGCCAAGCATTTAAGCTTAACCGATTTACCGCTCTTCTCCCCTCTGCTTGCGAATAGTCTGCAAGGCGGAAAGGCCGATATCAATAAATATTACTGTATTGAAACTGAAAATGAGCTAATCCTCAAATTTTTTGACTATGAATTAAAGGGCATTGGCCACTTCGCTCCGAAAGAAAACTATTAAAAATTAAAGGCTGAATCCTAAGGTTCAGCCTTAATCAAGCATTATTTCCACACTTCCTCCAATGTGCTTCTAAACAACTCATTTAACTTATGGGTTGGGTCCTTCCTTTCAGCAGTGAGCGTTTTAGCATATTCTTCGAGACGTCCAATCTCATTTTCTACAAAATCGGTTATCACTTGAATACGAGGTTCATGATCGAACTCATCACCTATTATCTTTCGTTTTAAAAGATGTTCAACCTCATTTTTTAATTCACCTTCTGGAATGATGTCTTCTACTAATTCATGAAAGCTAATTGGAGGTGTCATATTATAGGCCTCAATCCACTTACAAGCCAGTATAGGGCGCAGTACGTAGAAATACTTTTTTATTCTTACTTCCGGCCCCTGCAGGTAGTGGCGATAGTTAGTTTTCGCCATATTTAAATAATGGTACAAAATAGAATTTGGATAAAAAACTTCAGGTTCCAAAGATCTCATGCTATCGATAAATGAGTACTTTTGATAATAAATTATATTGCTTCTCAGCCATTCCAAAAGAGGCGGATTGTTTTTTCTAAAAAGTCGCAGCGCCTTTGTTATTTCCCAACCGCTAATATCTAACAAATCATTAATGGGCTCTTCTATCACATCTCTCTTGTTGCCAATTCCTTGCGGGTCAATAGAAAGATACCATTCTGGTCGGTGAATATAAATAAATCGGACATCAAAATCACTATCTTTCGAAGGAAATCCCCACGCTCTGCTTCCAGCTTCCACAGCATATAAAATCTTTACTTGTGCTCTCTCTTCTATTACTGCTAATTTATTTTGAATGATTTCATTCATTGGTTCGCCTCCTTATAAAGTTAATCATGCTTAGAACTTTTTTAAAGTGTTTCTAACCATTCAGAGACATTTATCCTTTTCCAAATGTGCGAAAATAAGGGCAACTGGCACTGCTTATGAGAAATATACGCATAACCTCTCCTGTAAATCTGCTAAGACTTCTTGTGGCACTTCCCTGACCTTGATATCCTCACCTAGGAAAAGCAGCCAATTTGTCATTTCTGTCAATTCTTCGGAATGATTAACATTGATAAAAGTCTTTAGAATGGCTGTGGTTTGGTAAGGATTTGTATAGGAAATAGAAACTTTTAAAGGGTGGTATTTTTTAAATTGGGCAATCGCTTTTGGACCAAGTTCAAGGACAAGGTTGATTGCTTCCTCCTGCTTACTTAGTTTTTCTAAAATTTTTTTCTTGCTTACTCTTTTTTTCGTCGGGTAAGGTTCAGCATGAATAAGATTATCGACAGGAAAAATCCGCTTCTTTTCTTCCTTTAAGTCAAAGCCTTCAATCAGCCAAAGGCTTTTTTCACGGTAAAGGTGCAAGAGATAAATCGAATAAGACTTTACTACCTTCTCTTCTTTGATAGTGATCAATAAGTAGCTATCCAGAAGCAGGACTTGGATGAGTTTTTCCAACATAGGATGAGGGAGGTCTGACAGATCAAGCAAATCAGGATTATTCGGGTTGGTCCCTTCAAATAGCAAGATTTGATTTAAAAGAACGAGGGTCTCTTGCTGGTTTTCTGAGAGGAGACCTAATAATTTTTCAGCTAAAGACTGACGGCTCTTTAGATAGGGAAGTTGTTGATTTCTTGTGGCCATAAAGGCAATAAAAAGAGCTTTGACCTCATTGCTGGTAAAGCGAACATCGGGCAAGACAGAGTTGTGCATGACACAATATCCTCCATCCCTTCCAACTTCAGCGACAAGCGGCATTCCCATAGCCTCAATTTCTCTAATATCTCTAATAGCGGTTGAACGAGAGATATTAAATTCTCGCATGATTTCAGAAACGGTAAAGTGGGAGCGGTTGTTGATATACCGCATTATGGTGTTAATCCGTTCAACTTTTTTCATCCGGACTCCTAAACAGTATCATTTTTTGACATAATTTAAGGCTATCATATACCTATCAAGTGAAGACTACAAGTCATTTGATAAATCTAAAAAAGAGGAAGGTTTTGACTATGACAAATTATACCCTCGAAGAAAAAGACAGCTTTATCGTTTTAGGTTTTGGAACTGAGCTTACGAGCGACTACACAGACTCTGCTGGCTTAAACAAGGAAAAGGCCGACTTTTGGCAGGCCTTCAGCCAAGATGGAAGGCTTGATGCTTTAAAAGCTATAGCTATAAATGACTACGTTTTTGCCGTGAACGAAGCTGTAAATAGCAAGATGATGCATTATGCTGGCGTTATGACAGAGGAAGCGGCACCAGAAGAAGCCAGAGTCATCCAATTTCCTAAGGGAAAATACTTAGTCGTGAAAGGGGAAGGGAAAACGGCCGGTGAATTGGAGAATAAGCTTACTGGCATTGCCTTTGGTCAAGTCTTGCCTGAAGCAAAGGACTTTGCTTATGTTGGCGGGCCAAATGCAACGGTTGAAATGGGTCAGCGAAACGGCTTGGTATTTGGTGAAATGTGGATTCCTGTTGTAGAGAAATAAAGGAATAAAAGGAGGAAGGAAAATGGCCTATGTCGTTGATTTTAAAAATGTTTCTACGGTTGGTGTAGAATCTTCACCTGTAGTAGACGCACTTGCTGGTTTGCGTGCTAATGAAGCCCGTTACTTTATGAACAAATACAAGCATGAATTTACGGTTGTGCCAGCTAGCGAGTCCTGTGAGACCCTTGATTATGTGAACCGGATTTTAAAAGAAGAACGGGATATTGAGTTTGCGGCCAAGCCTTTAGAAACGTCACGTTTTCAAGTGGAAAATATCAAAATGGCTTACGTTTTTTATGAGGATGGTCTTGTTGTCAACGTCATGTATACAGTTGATGTCCCTAAAAAGCGGGCCGTCGGCTTTAAGCTTTCTGAAGGGATGGAGGTGCCAAAGGAGTTAGAAGGAAAGTTTAAGTTTGCCAGGCAAAAGTCTAAACTAGCTGGAACCATTCGAGGCTCATTTTTTGTAATTAAAGGAGCCTATTAATGCAAGCAAAAGTGCAAATAAAGGAATTCAGCCATTTTTAGCAGTGGGTCATTCTTTTTCTTTATTTAGATAAAAAATCTAATTCAGTCTAGGAGCAAAATAAGCATTCATGCAACGAATGCTCACCTAGGCATTCAAATAACCAAACAGCACCTCTCCATCCAATTAGTGAGTGCTGTTATTTTTTTTGCAAAAATTTCATTTACTCATGGTACGGTTCACCATCATGCATCTAAATGAAGTTTTTAAACTGGTTTTCACTATTAGATTTTCATTAAAGCCTTCTCCTTACTCCAATAAATTTTTGTTCCTTGACTTCAGCCTCTTTCTTCACACTGAAAACGGGTTTCCAGCATATAGACATAGTCATCCCCGAATAAGAAATTTTTTTAAAGTGTCCATTATTCGGGTATAGTTCATACATGACCGTTACCAGCCTTTTTTGTATCGATTTTTAAATAATGAAAGGAAAAAATCATGGAATAAATGTTATTTGCAGTTTTTATAAAAACTCTTTATATCTCTTTCAGCATTTAGGGCATTCTGATTAATATGTGGTTGCAGAAAAATAATCTTCTAAAACTTATTACCTTTCGAAACCATTCTTAGACGAGCTTTTGTGTTACTTTTATAAAATATGGGCAAAATATCCATTGTAATCACAAATAAAAGAGGTTACTATTCTAGCGGTAACTTTACTAGTGGCAAATTCACTGGAAGCGTGCCCATATTGTCTAAATTCATCAGGAGGTTACATATGCGATATGTTATTTCTATCTTAGGTATTTTTGTTGTATTGTTTTTGGCTTGGTTGGCAAGCTCCAATCGAAAAGAGATAAAATTCAAACCAATTATTACGATGATTGTCATTCAAATTCTTTTATCATTGTTGCTGTTAAATACAGAATTTGGCTTAATCATCATCAAGGGCATAGCTGCTATTTTTAACAAATTGCTTGAATTCGCGAGTGAAGGGATTTCCTTTGTATTTGGCGGCATGGCGAACGAGGGAGAGGCTCCTTTCTTTTTAAATGTATTGCTGCCAATTATATTTATTTCTGCATTAATTGGGATTCTTCAGCATCTGAAAATCTTGCCATTCATTATGAAGGGAATCGGATTTTTATTAAGTAAAGTGAACGGAATGGGCAAACTTGAATCATATAATGCAGTTGCTTCACTGATGGTCGGGCAATCGGAGGTTTTCATCACATTAAAAAAACAACTTGGCTTGCTTTCGAACCAGCGTTTGTATACTCTATGCGCTTCAGCGATGTCGACTGTATCGATGTCTATAGTTGGTGCTTATATGACGATGCTGGAGCCAAAGTATATTGTCACAGCTTTAGTTTTAAATTTATTTGGGGGCTTTATCATAGCAACCATTATTAATCCGTACGAGATTGATCCAAGTGAGGATATATTAGAAATACAGGAGCAGAAAAAGCAATCCTTCTTTGAAATGCTCGGTGAATATATCCTTGATGGTTTTAAGGTAGCTATTATCGTCGGGGCTATGCTGATTGGGTTCATTGCATTAATGGCGGGATTCAATTATGTATTTGAGCTAATATTTAATATCTCTTTCCAAAAAATATTAGGTTATCTATTTGCTCCAATTGCCTTTATTATGGGAATTCCTTTCTCAGAAGCGGTTAGTGCCGGGGGGATTATGGCGACTAAACTGTTGACCAATGAATTTGTCGCGATGCTGGATTTATCCGGAGGCAATTATCACTTTAGTGACCGAACAATGGGAATTCTTTCTGTATTCCTGGTTTCCTTTGCCAACTTTTCGTCTATTGGTATTATTGTCGGGGCTGTCAAAAGTCTGAATGAAAAGCAGGGGAATGCTGTTGCACGTTTTGGCTTGAAGCTGTTATATGGCGCCACACTTGTAAGCATCCTTTCAAGTATCATTGTTAGTTTCGTTTTATAAAACATGCTAGGTAATCACGACGTGTTGGTCGTTGAAATGGAAAACAACGGCCGTGGAAAAGTAATCTATCCTCAATAATATGGTACTGGTTGCATTATAAATCCTTATGAAAAAGGCAGTGGGAGCGAACCACTGCCTTTTGCTAATAATGTAACCTCATTAACAGATCTTTAATTTTCTTATTAATTATTAATGTATCCTCAAATTTTTTCCTACTCTCTGCTAAAGCAATATCAGGATAAAAAAGCAACTTTCATAAAAAATGCCTTTACGAAACACAGAGACAATTTAATACCCATTTACAAAGTCGGCGATTGTTTCTCTTTCATCTTCTGTAAGTTTCCTTTTTACGCACTTTTCGTATTCTGCGATGATTTTCTGTTTATCACCACCGCAAATATCTGTATATTTCGCAATAGTTCTAAGCTTAGCAGCTTCCTTATTAAATTCCTCTTTTGAAATCGGCTTTTGATGCGAAGGTATATATGTATCCGCGTCAAATGATTCTAACTCATCTAATAGCCGCAGCGTTTCCTTGATTGTATAGTTTTCTTTTGCGGAAAAAATATCAGGATAAATACAGTCACCAAGAAAGAGAATCTTTTCTTCTTCGATATACACGATTACTGAATCTGCAGCGTGGTCCCCTCCGACGTGTTGGACGATACAAGTTATCCCACCAAGGTCCATTTCCACTCGTTTTTCAAAAGTTAAATCCGGCAAGACAATCGTGATATCTCGGTGATCCGTGAATTCCTCCTTGATGGCCTTCGCACAAAATTCAATTTCCGATCCTTCTTTCACTCGTGCATCTAATGCCTCGTCTGACCATGAAAGCGGAATGAGCTTCTCCATTTCTTTTTTCGTTTTTTTGGAAGCCATAGAAACTGTATGAGATAATGCTGACAGACCAAAAATATGATCCCAATGCCAGTGAGTAAGAACCACCATATCAGGAGCAGGGACCCCTCTTTTTAAAAGTTCTTTCAGAAAGTAATTTGCATGATCTTCCGAGTTGCCTGCATCAATCATTAATGTCTTGTTATTGCCTACTACCATCCCTAGAATGGGCCGGTCGGTTAACGATATTGGAGTAATGTACCAAAAACTCTTACCTATTTTTTTAATTGAATGCATAACGGGTGCCTACTTTCTTTTATACTATTTTAAATCGAATAGCAGTTGTTTACTCATGGGAGAATCTTTCAAAAAACGGCCTCTATCTATGGTAAGGAGATCTGTGGAATTTTGTATTTCAACTCTTAGATATTAATATGCTTTAACGTATTTATTTACAAAATTAGCAAGATCCTTCAAGAATGATTTACTTTTAACTGTCGTGCACTGGGAAATTGTATAAAAAAATAAATGGGTTCGAGAGTCTTTTATCAATTCCCGAACTCATTTATTCTTGTTAATATACCCTATCTTTCCAACCTGCTTCGCTCTAATACAAAAATATAGAAACGATTATTGGGACGAAACCAGGCTGAAAATTTCATCTTCCTTTATTTCGTCGATTTGATAAACAGCTTGACCGAGTAACTTTGATGACTTTTGGTTATAACTTGCTTTTGTATGTGCAGCCTCAACGATAATCGATTTATTTTTCATACGTTTCCTTTCAAGAACCGTTTTCACCATTTTATAAGTCCACATCTATGAAACCGTTATGCTTTCTTCAGTTTCCCCTGAATCATACCGATAATGGCTGGCAGCACAGAAATGAAGATAATGGCTAAGAGAACTGTTGAAAAATTGTCTTTGATAATCGGAATATTGCCAAAGAAGTAGCCTAATATCGTACAGATGCCTACCCATAATGCGGCACCAACCACATTATAAATCAAGAAATAACGGTAGTTCATCCGGCTCGCTCCTGCAATAAAAGGAATGAACGTACGAATAAACGGCATAAAACGGGCGATCAAAATTGTTTTTCCCCCATGCTTGTTAAAGAATTCCTCAGCTTTCATCATTTTATCTTGGTTAATCAATTTTCCCATAAAACTTCCATTTGAGATCGTAGTCCCTACTTTCCTGCCGATATGATAATTTACAGTATCCCCAATTACCGCTGCGGCAAAAAAGATAATGAATAATAAAATAATGTTAAATGCCCCCATCGCAGCAAGAGCACCGCTAGCAAACAGTAAAGAATCACCCGGTAAGAAAGGGAAAATCACAATTCCCGTTTCTACAAATACGATTAAAAACAAAATTCCATATGACCACCCGCCAAAGTTTTTGATGATTTCAACTAGATGTTCATCAATATGCAGGATGAAATCAATAATATTTTGAATGATTGTCAAAGCTGTACCCACTTTCATAGTAATGTAGTCTTTTTTATTTTCATCTACATATTATCAGAAACACATAAAAAATGTTTAATAAAGGAACACTTATTTGTATTTTTTATAGTAAAAATCGAAACAATTTTTCTCTGGCTCAAGCAAAGTATCATTCTATTTCGCACAAAAAAATGCTGCATTTTTAATCCCACCAAAAATACCATACGGAAGAATGAATAAGTGTTCCTGCAAGTGAATTTACTGTTCCCACCCCTTGCAGGACTATATCACCACAAAATCCAAACTGTTCCCACGCAAGTAATTCTGATTCTTCTTGTGTCTTAGGAGGATTTTCGACAAAAAATTCCCATACATCTGTGGTTACTAAAGCCGGAATAGCTCCATATTTTTCATACCAATATTTGAATACTGCCACTTGTTCCTCTGGCATAGGACATTCATTAAACCCTCCCATTGGAACCCATGCAGCTACCTCCCAAGGATGATCCGTGGGAACCTTTGCGATAATTATTTTCTTATTTATTACCTCTTCTATTGATAGAAAATGATCCGGCTGTTCCTCTAACGAGAACTCGCCAGTAATATCATCGTCATCTTCTTCCATGGACATCGCTTCATCAAGAAGTCTCTTTAACAAAGCCTTTACATCAATATCCTTTGATTTCTTTATGATACTCTCTCGGTCATCCTTTGAGTATCCTTCATCCGCCTCGGTATCAACGATTTCTAGCATCATCTCTGAAGGGATAATGATAAGTGGTGTATATCCTTCTTTCTTGCCTTCCTGGAGAGCTTGATGATAATTTTTCATAACACTTTTAACATCCTTCTCTTCAATTACCGAACAGTCGCAACCCAATTTAGCCTTTATTTTTTCAATATAAGCTTTCTCTTCTGCTTTTTTCCTGAATTTGTCAAATATACTCACGTTCTTCATCTCCTATAGGCTTTGTTACCGGATAAAGATAATCATATTTATAAATCCATTGAAATACAAATATTTCCTCTAAGAAAGGAAACAATCTAAAAATGTTCGGTAGCTTTTTGGGGATAAAAAGATCACTAATGATGGTAATAGCGAATCGGATATATTTTTAAAAGCAAAAGCTAAAGATAGCATTGATAAAATTAAAATACCTGCTAAGAAATGGATAGTTTTTTCCTATTAGTTATTGACAAAAAACTAAAAAAATACTAAAGTCTTATATTGATAATGATTATCAATATCATTTTCAAGAAGATTGAGATGATACCTATTATTAAGGAGGATCCTAAGTTGAAAAAATTAATTATACCTTTCATTTTAATTTTGTTTCTTGTTCTTAGTGCCTGTGGCCATAGCACAAAGAGCGAGTCAGCAGGGGCTGCAAGTAAAGGAGACAAAAATAAAACGATTACATACCAATCTGAAAATGGCCCTATTAAAGTACCTGCTCATCCAAAAAGAGTAGTTGTTTTGACTGGCAATGCAGGCGATTTAATTGCACTTGGTGTTAATATCGTAGGGGTGGATGAATGGGCTAAAAAAAGTCCATTATTTAAAGATCAATTAAAAGATGTTCCAGCCGTGTCAGATGAGAATTTAGAGAAAATTATTGAATTAAAACCAGATTTAATTATTGGATCAAATGATAATAAAAACCTGGATAAATTGAAACAAATTGCTCCGACAGTTACCTATACTTATAATAAAGTAGATTATTTAACACAGCACTTAGAAATTGGTAAGTTGGTAAATAAAGAAAAAGAAGCTCAAAGCTGGATTGATGACTTCAAAAAGCGTGCAAATACTGTAGGAAATGAAATTAAAGCAAAAATTGGCGAAGATTCAACGGTAACTGTAATGGAAAGTTATGATAAGGATATGGGTATTTTGGGTGATAGTTGGGGAAGAGGCACAGAAGTTCTTTATAAAGCAATGGGTCTGAAAATGCCTGAAAAAGTAAAGGAGATGACAAGTAAAGAAGGCTACTACATGATTTCTTTTGAGGTATTACCTGACTATGTTGGGGACTACCTAATTGTTAGTAAATACAATGATCAAGATAATTCCTATCAACAGACGGATCTATATAAAGGAATGCCCGCTGTGAAGAACGACCATGTAATTGAAGTGGATGGAAATGCCTTTATGTTTAACGATCCTATATCTTTAGATTACCAATTGAAATATTTTGAAGAGCACTTTTTAAAATAGTCAGAGAACCGTATGGACAGTTCTGGAAGTGACATTCAAATAATAAATTTTGTGTTATGGACCACTAGGTACGTCCTCGTGGTCTTCCTTGGATAGGTATTCTGTATGATTTAATTTAACCGTCTTACCCCTTCATCAATCATTTCATTCATATCTAAACTTCATTCAGCTGTAGATGAAGCAGTTGCCTAATTCATTACACAAGTAGGATTTTCCTTCCTAAATAACCTCGAGCTTCTATAAATAATCCTTTTTATTTCCCGTAAATTTTCCAATATTCCATCTAAAAAACCCCTTTTACTTATGGTAAGGCTCACCATTGAACTAAAGTGCCTGTCACTGCCCGCCTAATGTCGATAAATTCGAAAAAATACGTGTGGGTGACAGGCACATATTTTATTGACTCTTGATACGGATACTTGTTTTACGGGATGGCTTAATTTCTTCCTCCGCGAGCATTTGATCTGCCTTTCTTTTGTCTTTGTTCATTTGGCTGCTTATTCGTATCATTTCTTTTTTCTTTGTGCGCATTCGAGTCTTTTACCATATTTATTCCCTCCGCTATCCCTTAAAAATGTTATTCAGCAACAGCAAGTATTATCATAACCGAAATATGTTTGATTATTCAGTGGCAAGCAAACGTTTAGTTTAGCGAAATTTTAGCTCACAGCACTTTTTCTTCGGATACACCAATGACTTCAACACCATAAATAATAAAAAGCAAGCCAGTTTTTGTTTAATCAAAATTGGCTTGCTTTTACTATACTAGAAAAACTGCACTTACTTATGGTACGGTTCCCCCCGATTAATCCGAAAGCTCCGGTAAATCTGCTCCACTAAAATCAGCCTCATAAGCTGATGAGGGAACGTCATTTTTGAGAAGGACAGTGTATCGTTCGCCCGGTTCATCACATCTTTGTGAAGGCCGAGGGAGCCACCGATGATAAAGGCAATTTTACTTTTGCCGTATGTCGCAAGTTGGTCGAGATTTTTGGCGAGTTCCTCGGATGTTTTCATTTTACCTTCAATAGCCAGCGCAATGACATGGGTGTCTGGGCTGATTTTGGCAAGAATTCGTTCACTTTCCTTTTGTTTGACTTGCTCCATTTCTGTTATACTTAGTTCTTCGGGTGCTTTTTCGTCTGCAACTTCAATGATTTCGATTTTAGCGTAAGCAGAAAGACGTTTAATATATTCGGCGATTCCTTGCTTTAAATATTTTTCCTTCAGCTTCCCAACAGTTACGATTGTAATATTCACAGCATTTCCTCACTTTACAAACAGGTTGTCCACAAAACTATCCACATATCCACAAATCTGAATATTCCCTTTTATTTCAGACTGAAAATTTAGTCAAATTTTCTTTTTTACGCAAAATGACGACTTATAGCAAAAAAAATCGAACCATCTTGCATCAAATAGCCTAAAAAAAGAGTGAACCTGTGTATAAGTCGCCTTTTTTGACTTATCCACAGGTTATTTTTCTATTTTTCCGAAAAGTTATGCACATACTCACAATAACTATCCACATCTTGTAGGGGAATATTAGTTTGCTACTACATATTCTGCCTCGTTTTGACAATATTCACACGAGCGCTTTTCGCCTTCTAGCTTTTCAATTTTCGGAGCCGTTTCATATTCATCTACGATAATATCCAGTGCTAGCTCTGTATGTTCTTGACAGCAATAAATCATTCTATCCGCTCCTTTGCTTGTATAGTTTACCATGAAAAAGCGCAGAAAAGCATTGGGCTTTTCTGCGTCTTCTACTTACATAGACCCCTCAGTAGTGAGTGTCGTTGTCTCTTGGTGCAGTTTTCCATCTCGATAAAAATGCACGACCATTTTGTCGCCGACCTTTTTCTTTGTATACATATACTTACGAAGCTCTAAAATATCATGTACCTTTTGATCGTCGAGCTGCACAATAACGTCAAATTCCTGCAGTCCAGCTTTTGCAGCTGGTGTATTTGGATACACCTGCTCGACCATTGCCCCATCTGTAATATTTTTTGGGAGCTTCAATGTTTCCTGCTGATGATATGCTGGTACTTCATTTACATTTCTGAGCGTTACGCCCATCGCCGGACGAACCATTTTTCCTTGCGTTTCTAAACTATTGATAATTGGTTTAGCAAAATTAATGGGGATCGATAATCCAATTCCTTCTACCGACTGCTCGGCAATTTTCATAGAGTTAATGCCGACAACCTGTCCGGCAATATTCACAAGGGCCCCTCCGCTATTACCCGGATTGATGGCCGCATCTGTCTGGAGTACTTCCGCCTGCCAATCAACTTGCCCATCATTATTAATATCAACTGGGATGGCACGCTCCAGCCCTGAGATGACTCCCTGTGTCACTGATCCGGAAAATTCCAGACCGAGCGGATTTCCGATAGCAATGACTGGTTCTCCAATTTTCAATGCGTCTGAGTCACCAAATTCCGCTACTTTCTTTACACTTCTTGCGTCAATTTCAATAACGGCTAAGTCACTCCAAATATCTGTTCCACGAAGTTTTGCAGGGACTTTCGTTCCGTCTGCCAATGTAACTTCAAGCTGCTGTGCACCTTGGACAACGTGATTATTCGTGACTATGTAGGCTTTGTCACCGGCTTTTTTATAGATAACACCAGAACCTGTCCCGGCCGGCTGGTTAGATTCACCTTCCCAGAAGCTACCGGATTGAATATTTGTAATCCCGACGACTGCATCCTGTGCTTTATCAACGGCTTTCGTCACATCTGTGGTGACGTTAAGCGAAACATTTTGGCCTTTTGGCTGCTCCTTATTCGGTTCAATTTGAACGTTTTCACTTTGTTGTTCGTTTGGTAATACATCATAATCGGCCAGCTTAGGAAGCGCTAAAATTACAAGCAGTGCCCCTATAATAATTCCGGCCAAGCTGGCTAGGAAGTAGCCGCTCTTTCTAGGGCCTCGCTGATATCGACCATCAGCTCTGCCATCATCATAATAGCCCAAACACCTCACCCTTTCCAATACATACTCTCAGTTATTTTCCCCATGTAGCACAAATTATAACGTTCCCGTTGAAAAATTCAACAAAAATGCAATACAAAGAGGCCTGTCTGACAAATCTTCAGGCAGGCCTCTTTCATTAAAGCTCTGTTAATACAGTTGGCACTTTCGGATCGGTGTGTAAGAGCTCAAATTGCTCTCCGACCGGCATATCCTTCATTTCAAGCGTTTGTGTCACACTCATTTTTGCTAAATCTTTCATATTATTATCCTGGCTCAAATGGGCGAGATAAATACGCTTTGTCCGGTCCCCGATTACATCGCTCATAGCAACGGCAGCATCTTCATTAGATACATGGCCAAAGTCGCCTAAAATGCGGCGCTTAATATTCCACGGATACCGACCTACACGCAGCATTTGAACGTCGTGATTGCTTTCAAATACGTAGGCATCCGCATTGTTAATCACGCCTTTCATCCGATCGCTGACATAGCCTGTATCTGTAATTAATGCCAGCTTCCTGCCTTCATGGTGGAAAACATAAAACATTGGTTCGGCTGCATCATGAGACACACCGAATGACTCAATATCCAAATTCCCAAAGCTTTGCACCGTTTCCATATCAAATGTAAATTTCTGTTCCGTATCAATATTTCCCGTCAGCTTGTCCATTGCCTGCCACGTCTTTTCATTTGCATAAATCGGCAGTTTATACTTTCTAGCTAGCACACCTAGCCCTTTAATATGGTCACTATGTTCATGTGTTACGAGAATGCCCGTCAAGTTTTTAATTTCGCGGTCAATGGATGCAAACAGCCCTTCCATTTGTTTGCCGCTTAATCCGGCATCTACTAAAAACGCCTGATCTTCCGTTTCCACGTAGAAAGCATTTCCTGTACTACCGCTTGCCAGAACGCTAAAACGCAAAGTCATGTTGCTTCACTCCATCTATCATCAGCTGTTTTCCTCATTCTTATAGATCGATCCGTCAAAAGCATTTACAAACATTTTTTCTGTTTTTTCGCCGTTTTTAATTTTAAAGTACCAAGTAGGTGTCAATACTTGTAGTTCCGTCAAATGTACAAAAGTGTAATAACCGAGCTCTACATCAGAAATTTTGCTGTTAGGCTTAATTAAACCATTTTTATAAAGCGTTTGAATGGCCTGGTGGGCAGATATAATACTCTCCTCTTGACCATTCTCTTTCAGGTCCTCCAACATGGTCTGCTTATAGCCGATAATTTCGTTATTGCTGTTCAACTGAACTTCAAGCCTGCCATTTTTAATTTCAAACAGCTTCTTATCCTTATAGTGCTGATAAAAAATAGCCGTATTTTTTTCGCTATCAAGCTCCCAGTATTGATATTGATCACCGAAAATAACCTCTGTTTCAACAAATGCTTTAAGGTCTTCCAGCTTCTTCTCCCCCAGCTTGATTGGCTTTTGCAGATGGCTTTCTAAAACAGTTTGATTGTCCGGAAACTTAACCGTCTGGTTCTGCAAGAGACTGACCTCTTTTTTGGTAAAGCTTTTTGTTTTTGCCGTGAGAATCGTTTCTTCGCTTACTTCTTCGGGTAATTTTCCATATTCAATATTGTAAGATTTTAATTTATCTTCAATGGAAGCTTCCTTAATAAATTCAAATTGGCTGGCACTATGCTTATTAAGAAACACGGCTAGAAGGAAGATGTCCAAAATGAGGAAAACAGTAATGAAGATTGTTTTTGTTTTACTCCAATCCATGGACTTTTCCCTCCGTCTTCTCAGTGAATGAAAGATGCTTCCAGCGCCCTCCATACTTATAAAACCAGGAAGGCTCAAGAACGAGTATTTTGGATGATTCCGGATCTGGAAGCAGCTGGTATCCTACCGCCATATCTTCTAGCAATGCGGGTTTAAAGTGCTCCAATTTTTTTACTTGTTTTAATGCAGATGCGCTGTCCGGCAGTGTAACCTCTTCTCCTTCGGATGGCAAGGAGATATCAAGCGTAAAATAAGGACGGGTATACTTATAAATTTTGTCTTGTCCCCATACTTGTACGATTTCTGCCATGTCTTGATCTGCTGACATGCTTTGGCCGTCAAACACCGGTAATCCATTTTTAAACAAACGGTAACCAATTTCAGAAGACCCTGGAGTCGCCTTGAACAGTCGATATTGATCCGTCCATCCGCTATGCTCATTAATAAATTTAATACTTTTATCTAATAGGTCATGCAAACTTCCGGGATTATTAATTTCAGACTCTTTGGCTGGATTGACATAGAAAATCATCCTCTTAAGGTAATCAACCTTCATTAATGTAGAGCCGTCTGTGTATTCTTCACCATTAGTTTTTAAGCCTTTTTTTACTAAACTCGGATCACTAAACAGCAAATCCTTAAAGTCCTCTATATCAATTTCATCCGGCAAGTATTTATAACTGGATAGCACCGGCTGCTTTTCTGGAAGGAACAATTGTTCATTTGCGGCAAGCGGATAATGAACATATGGCTCCCACTTTTCCGCATCCTTAATAAATTGCTTTTTAAATGCTGAAAGGTTTGTTGAGGAGGCTTCACTTCGAAAAACAAGACGCTCCTTTGTCGATACGAAATAGACAGTTGCCTGCTTCTCTCTCGTATTTATATTAGTGATAATAATTCGGTCAAACACCGCATTCGGTACAGAGTCATCTTCAAATGTCGTAATGGTGCTCATTGTGTAAAAAGGAATAAAAGCAGGAAACAAGAGTTCCAGGCGATTTTCGCCATGGAGTAACTCACCAAATTCCTTTTCTGTTATTCTGCTTGATACATCTACGGTGTTTGTAAATGTCCATGTTTGTATTTCTTTCATGATTTCATCTACTTCTATATCTCTTGTAGAACCATAATGCTCATCATCCTTATGAAACAGCACGGTAGACGGCTTAACTAAGTGAGAAGCTTCTTTTGTCTCACTGATTGAAGATACTTCATGAATATTATCTCTTTTGATAGTGTCGTAATTTGGTTGGTAACTCCATATACTCAAAGTCAGGATAATGCTGATTGCCACAAGCAGCGCTAACCCGATTGATTTTATTTTTTCATAGTTCATGACCAATCATCCTCTTGAGACAGTTCGTATGGAAGCGTAAAGAAAATCGTTGTTCCCTTGCCTTCAGCACTCGTTGCCCAAATGTGGCCTTCATGGGCAGTAATGATTTCTTTCGCAATTGCTAATCCGAGGCCAGTTCCGCCCATTTTACGGGAACGCGCCCGATCAACACGGTAAAAGCGCTCAAAAATCCTCTCAAGATTTTTCTTCGGTATCCCCATTCCCTGATCGCGGATACTAATTTCAATCTGATCGCTTTTTTCTTCAACTTTAAAAGTAATCTGTCCGCCTTCAGGTGAATACTTTAATGCGTTAGAAATAATGTTATCAATTACCTGTGTTAATTTATCGGTATCAATTTCGACATAAATGGGATAGCGAGGTAATTTGCGTTTAAAGGTAACATCCTGCGACTTCGTCATCTCAAACCGGTCAATAATCCGGTTAAAGAACTCTGTGAAGTCCACGTCCTTTTTCGTTAGCTGATAATCGCGGCTGTCGAATTTCGATAGCTGCAACAGATCATTAACGAGACGAATCATCCGCTCTGTTTCAGTCTGGGTGACCTCAAGAAAATGAGGAGCAATATCCGCATCCTGCCATGCTCCATCCGCCAGAGCTTCTAAATAACTTCTCATCGTTGTAAGCGGTGTTCTTAATTCATGAGATACGTTGGCAACAAACTCACGGCGATCCATCTCAATTTTTTCCTGTTCGGTTATGTCATGAAGAACCGCAATCAAACCATTGACAAATCCGGTATCTTTTTGAATAACGGAAAAATTGGCACGCAAAACATACGGCTGGTCATCGTTGCTGTAATCTAAAATGACTGAATCTTGCTCGTTAAGTAAATCATCAAACGTATATTCCTTTTCAAGGCCGAGCAAATTAGTGATCGTCTGTGAAATAACTGTTTCACGTGAAACATTTAACAGCTTTGCAGCCGGCTCGTTAATTAAAATAACTCTTCCTTTTCGATCGGTAGCAATAACCCCATCAGTCATATAAGAAAGCACTGAAGACAGCTTTCTTCTTTCTCCTTCAGTCGTCGCCTGTGCTTCCTGTAGACGCTTCGTTAAATTATTAAATGTAATCGCCAGTTCACCAATTTCATCCTGTCCATATACTTTTACCTTGCGGGAAAAGTTCCCCTTTCCGAGTGCCACAGCCTGACGGCGCATGTCACTGATCGGACGGGTAATTGTCCGTGCCAGCAAAATTCCAAGAATAGCTGTTAATCCTAAGGCAAGAGCAGTAGCTGAAAACAAGATTTCATTAATGTCTTCCAACTGGCCAAACACGGTTTCCACTTTGCCAATTAAATAGACGGCTCCAATAACTTCTCGATTGGAAATGATCGGAGAGGTATAGACCCAAATCCGTTTATTCGATTGCTGGTCAATATACATTTTATCTTCTTCAGCGCCGAGAGAAAGCGTCCGCTTCACAGAAATGTCAGTAATTCTCTGGCCAATGATCCCCTGCCTATTGGAATCAGAAGTGCCGATAATACGGCTACGGTGGTCAATAACACGTACTTCTGATACGTCTGGTCCTGCAAAATCATCCAGTATTCTCCGGATATCCTGCTCAAGAGTCGGGGTTTCTTCTGTCCGTTCCTTCAGCATTTCTTCCCTTAAATTATATTCAAGAAGATTGACTCGTTCTTGAAGGGAGGTTTTAAAATTTGTAAGAAGCTTTTCTTCGAGTTCTCTTACAAAATACACTCCGATAATTTGCATAGCAAACAAAATAAGCAATACATAAATTAATACAAACTTCAGTTGTATCGACTGAAAAAAGCCAACTCGTTTCATGTACGTTACTCCTGTTCAGGATTGCGCAAGTAATAGCCTACTCCTCGCCTTGTCACAATCCATGAAGGATGACTTGGATTATCTTCAATTTTTTCACGGAGACGGCGAACGGTTACGTCGACTGTACGGACATCTCCATAGTAGTCGTAACCCCATACTGTTTGCAGCAAATGCTCTCTTGTCATTACTTGTCCAATATGCTTTGCTAAATAATGAAGCAATTCAAATTCCCGGTGCGTCAATTCAATCGTTTCACCGCGTTTAGAAACAACGTAAGCATCCGGATGGATCGTCAGTGTTCCCACTGAAATCTCATTCGTGTCTTCTTCTTCTTCCGATTGTGGTGGTGCCGCCTGGTGTCGACGCAAGTTAGCTTTCACACGGGCGATCAATTCCCTGGTGCTGAATGGCTTTGTTACATAGTCATCTGCACCTAGCTCAAGGCCAAGCACTTTGTCAATTTCCGAATCTTTCGCTGTCAGCATGACAATCGGCATCTCGTGTTTTTTTCGCACTTCCCGGCACACTTCCATGCCATCCCGTCCCGGAAGCATAATATCAAGCAATATTAAATCAGGCTGCAGTTCCTCCACCATTTCTACCGCTTGATCGCCATCATAAGCACAGTGGACATCATAGCCTTCTTTTTTAAGATTAAACTGCAGAATATCTGCAATCGGCCTCTCATCATCGACAACTAATATTTTCTTTTGCATGTTCTTCTCCTCACTTCTTCATTCTAAAAACATTCAATTTAAGAAAAGATGATTCTACTATTTTAACATATTTCCTATAGAAAGCTGTTTGTTCTATCCGTTTAAGAAAAAAATGGTAAATACTACTGCAAACAGGCCGTTGTGAAAACAAACGACCCGGTATCTTTACACTATTAAAATGGCTCCTCAATAACTTTATCATGAAAAGCTTTGGTTTTCATCTTTTTCAGGCAACTGGAATTTTTTTCTTTACAATAAAAAAAGCACCGCGAGAGTTATCATCGTCGCAATGCTTCTTTGATGGCTCAGGACGGAATCGAACCGCCGACACATGGATTTTCAGTCCATTGCTCTACCAACTGAGCTACTGAGCCCTAATAAAATATTTCACATACTCCTATTCATTTGTCCATCCATCCGCTTTCAACAAGTAAAAGCAAGCGGCAAACTCAAGGGTTTGCTAAAGCATCGCTTCGGAGTTTACTCCATCGTGCTTTACGATTGAGCCCTAATAAAAAATGATGCGGCCAACATTGAAGTCGATTCAGGAAGTTTTGGCCGTCATCTGGGAAAATAGGATTCATTAAATTAAACGGTTATTAAAATGGCGGTCCGGACGGGACTCGAACCCGCGACCTCCTGCGTGACAGGCAGGCATTCTAACCAACTGAACTACCGGACCACTTTAAAGAATAATGGGTTGTCTAGCTACAGGCGCTAGTGGCGTACATTAATTCACTCTTTCTTGAGAGAGTTCTCATCGAAAGCTCTAATGCATTAACGCACTGAACGAGCGCCTTTCGCTTTTCTCCAAATGACCCCTACGGGATTCGAACCCGTGTTACCGCCGTGAAAGGGCGGTGTCTTAACCGCTTGACCAAGGGGCCACTTTACATAAAAATGGTGAGCCATGAAGGACTCGAACCTTCGACCCTCTGATTAAAAGTCAGATGCTCTACCAACTGAGCTAATGGCTCGCAGTTATGCTTGTTCTTAACAACGTTGTTAATATTATCACATAGTTAAATAGCTGACAACAGGTTTTTGAAAAAAATTGTCGAAAAAAATAAAGTGATTTGAAAACAATTAAAAAACCTAATAAACAATCATTTAAATGAGCAAGAGAAGCCTAAGACCTGTTTTTTTGTTAAAATAAGTAAAAAAATCCCTTCAATTATCTTGCAAAAAAATCCGTTTTCTCAAGAGAGAAAACGGATTTTTTTTACGCTTACTTTCTTTATCTAAAGAAGTATATGTCGAAAATAAGCGATTTTAAGGTTTTTAAATTCAGAAATGGACAGCTATTTTCTTCTTATGCCCATACACTGCGAATAACATTTGTCTGGTTGCGATCCGGACCTACTGAGAATGTAGACAATGGAATACCGGTAAGCTGAGATACACGCTCTAAATAATGGCGTGCATTGTCAGGAAGTTCACTCAACGCTCTGCAGCCAGTAATATCTTCCGTCCAGCCTGGAAGCTCCTCATAGATTGGTGTGCATTTAGATAAAATGTTCAAGTTTGCTGGATACTCTTCAATCACTTTATCTTCGTAACGGTAAGCAACACAGATTTTTAATGTTTCAATACCTGTTAATACATCAATGGAATTAAGAGAAAGATCTGTCAAACCACTGACGCGGCGGGCATGACGCACAACTACGCTGTCAAACCAGCCAACACGGCGTGGACGGCCTGTCGTTGTTCCATATTCGCGGCCTACTTCACGGATCTGATGACCAATTTCATCATGAAGCTCCGTTGGAAATGGGCCATCTCCTACACGGCTTGTGTAAGCTTTCGCTACTCCTACCACATGATTAATTTTGGTTGGGCCGACACCGGAACCAATAGTTACACCGCCCGCAACTGGGTTAGAAGAGGTAACAAATGGATATGTACCTTGGTCAATGTCCAGCATAACGCCTTGAGCGCCTTCAAATAATACACGGCGTCCGTCATCTAAAGCATCGTTTAAGACAACTGATGTATCGCATACATATTGTTTGATTTGCTGGCCGTATTCATAATATTCATCAAGAATATCTGCCATTTTGAACCCTTCCGTTTCATAGAAACGCTCAAGCAAGCGATTTTTCTCTTCTAAGTTGCGAGTTAATTTTTCCTCAAACGCCTGGCGGTCTAATAGATCCGCTATACGGATGCCTACCCGAGCCGCTTTGTCCATATAAGCAGGGCCAATGCCTTTTTTAGTCGTGCCGATTTTGTTATCACCTTTGCGTGCTTCTTCCACTTCATCAATTTTTAAGTGGTAAGGAAGGATCACATGTGCACGGTTGCTGATACGCAAATTATCTGTAGAGACATTATGGTCATGCAAGTACTTTAATTCCTGAATTAATGCTTTCGGATCAACGACCATACCATTGCCGATTACACAAATTTTATCGCTATAGAAGATACCAGATGGAATCAAATGAAGCTTATACGTAACATTATTGAATTTAATTGTATGTCCTGCATTGTTACCGCCTTGGTAACGAGCTACTACTTCTGCATTTTCTGAAAGGAAATCAGTAATCTTTCCTTTTCCTTCATCGCCCCACTGTGTTCCAACAACTACTACTGACGACATAATAAGCACCTCCGAAGGGTCCATTAGTTTGTTAATTTTTTATACCAGATTTATTTTAACAGGTTAAAACTAAAGAAGTCAATCGAAGAACACGAACGTTTTCTTAGACAAAAATCAATTTGTTCGTAAAAAAGAGAACCGGCAGTCGGTGCTGCCAGTTCCTCCTTTCGTTACCCTGTTTCATCAAAACGCCGTTCCAAGTTGACGAACTTGTTATACTCTTTAACAAAAGCGAGCTGAACAGTGCCAACTGGGCCATTCCGCTGCTTTGCTATAATGATTTCGATAATATTTTTGTTTTCCGATTCTTTATCATAATAATCATCTCGATACAAGAAAGCAACAATATCTGCATCTTGCTCAATAGATCCCGATTCACGGATATCAGACATCATCGGACGCTTATCCTGACGCTGCTCCACGCCACGAGAAAGCTGGGAAAGAGCAATGACCGGAACTTCTAGTTCACGGGCAAGCGCCTTGAGGGAGCGCGAGATCTCTGAGACCTCCTGCTGGCGGTTCTCACCTGAACGACCGCTGCCCTGAATAAGCTGCAAGTAATCTATTAAAATCATACCCAGGCCATGCTCCTGCTTTAAACGACGGCATTTTGAACGGATTTCTCCAATGCGCACGCCCGGTGTATCATCAATATAAATTCCTGAATTCGACAAACTTCCCATCGCCATTGTCAGCTTGCGCCAATCTTCATCTGTCAAGGAACCTGTACGCAAGTTTTGAGCGTTAATGTTGCCTTCTGCACAGAGCATCCGCATAACAAGCTGCTCCGCTCCCATCTCCAAACTGAAAATCGCCACGTTTTCATCTGTCTTTGTAGCAACGTTTTGGGCAATATTTAACGCAAATGCCGTTTTACCGACGGAAGGACGCGCTGCTACAATAATCAGGTCATTGCGCTGAAAACCGGCAGTCATATGATCAAGTTCAGCAAATCCAGTCGGGATTCCAGTCACATCCCCCTTCCGGTTATGAAGCATTTCAATATTATCATACGTACGCACGAGTACATCTTTTATATTATGAAAAGCGCTTGTATTTTTTCGCTGAGCCACTTCCATGATGCTTTTTTCTGCTTCATTTAATAAAGCATCTACTTCATCTTCACGGTTATAGCCTTCTTGAGCAATTGTTGTGGCCGTACGAATCAACCGTCGTAAAAGCGACTTTTCTTCGACGATGCGGGCATAATATTCAATATTGGCTGCCGTTGGCACCGATTCAGCCAGCTCCGTTAAATAGGTTACACCACCAACATCTTCCAAGTCTTTGGCTGCAGCCAGCTCTTCTGTCACGGTAACAACGTCGACTGCTTTTCCATGATCATTAAGCTTGAGCATCGTATTATATATTTTTTGGTGAGCAGTCCGGTAGTAGTCTTCTGGAATGAGAATCTCAGAAGCTACTGTTAAAGCTGCAGGCTCCAAAAAAATAGCACCAAGTACCGCTTGCTCCGCTTCAATGCTTTGTGGCGGGATCCGGTCGGTTAACAACTCACTCATCACTTAAACCTCCTTGCAGGAAGCGTTGTTTCTTTCTTCGCTAACTGTCTATTTGTCAAAAAAAAGTGACCAGAAAGATCCGATCACATGTTTTCAACCTTATTATTCTAGCATGAAATGATTTATTTTTCTTCAGTAACATGAACTTTTAATGTGGCAGATACTTCATTATGAAGTTTAACCGGCACATTTGTATAGCCAAGCGCCCGAATTCCTTCAGGTAGATCCATTTTACGCTTATCAATTTTTATATTGTGTGTCTTTTTCAGTTCTTCTGCAATTTGCTTTGTTGTAACAGAACCGAACAGCCGGCCGCCTTCGCCAGACTTTGCTTTAATTTCTACTGTTAATTCTTCCATTACCGCTTTTAATTTCTTCGCTTCTTCCAACTCTTGCTGAGCAAGCTCCACTTCTTTTTTCTTCTGGGCTTCCAGCGTCTTTTTGTTCCCTGCCGTCGCTTCCACTGCCAATCCGTTTTTAATTAAAAAATTATGGGCATATCCATCCGCCACATTTTTTACTTCGCCCTTTTTTCCTTTTCCTTTTACGTCTTGTAAGAAGATTACTTTCATTCTTCGTTGCCTCCTTCATATAAATCAGTTATAACCTGCTGAAGCATTTCTTCCGCTTCTTCAACAGTCACATCTTTTAATTGAGTGGCCGCATTCGATAAATGGCCGCCACCTCGTAACTGTTCCATAATTACCTGCACATTTACTTCTCCAAGTGAACGAGCACTGATTCCTACTGTATCCGGATCTCTCCTGGCGACAACAAACGAAGCTTGCACTCCATCCATCGCAAGCAATGTATCGGCTGCCTGAGCAATTAAAACAGAGTCGTATACTTGAGCTTGATCTCCTTTGGCAATCGCAATGCCATCCTTATAGAAATAGACGGTCTCAATAATTTGTGAACGTTGAATATACGTATCAATATCTTCCTTCAGGAACTTTTGGACAAGCACTGTGTCCGCACCTCGGGCGCGCAAATAAGACGCAGCATCAAAAGTTCTTGAACCGGTGCGCAACGAAAAGCTTTTCGTATCTACAATAATACCGGCTAATAGTGCAGTTGCTTCGAGCATCGAGAGCTTGCTGACCTTCGGCTGATACTCAAGCAATTCCGTAATAAGCTCTGCAGTGGAAGATGCGTACGGCTCCATGTAAACGAGCAGCGGATTCTTCACAAACTCTTCTCCACGGCGGTGATGGTCAATAACGACTACTTTGTCCACTTTTTGAAGCAGCTTCTCCTCAATAACCATGGATGGTTTATGAGTATCGACTACGACAAGGAGAGTATTTTCCGTCGCTAGATCGAATGCTTCTTCTGGAGCAATAATGCGCGAGTAAAGATCCGGGTTCTTTTTTGTTTCTGCCATTAACCGCTTGACAGCCGTGTCCATCTCAGAAAAATCAAGGACAATATATCCTTCGCGATCGTTCATTTCTGCTACACGCCGAATTCCCATGGAAGCGCCCAGCGCATCCATGTCTGGATATTTATGGCCCATGACAATCACTTTGTCGCTCTCCATTACGAGCTCACGCAGAGCATGAGAAATGACTCGTGCTCTGACACGTGTTCTTTTTTCCATTGGATTGGTCTTGCCTCCATAGAACTTTACCTTTCCATTGAGTTGCTTCAAAGCAGCCTGATCTCCACCGCGACCAAGAGCAAGATCCAGACTAGATTGAGCAAGGGTTCCCAGTTCAGGAAGAGACAGCTCTCCGTGACCGACACCAATGCTTAACGTCAATGACGCAGCCTGCTTCGCTGTGCGTTCTCTTACTTCATCTAAAATCGAAAACTTTGTTTCTTCGAGCTTCCGCAGTATTTTTTCATTGAGTACAGCAAAAAAGCGCTCTGAAGAAATCCGTTTTAAAAAAATCCCGTGCTCTAAGGCCCAATCATTTAAAATAGAGGTTACCATACTATTTAAGCTGCTTCTTGTCTGATCATCCATTCCCTGTGTTAAATCGTCATAGTTATCTAAATAAATAATCGATAAAACGGTTTGCTCCTCCAAAAACCTTCTTGCAGTTTCCTCTTGCTCAGTTACATCGAACAAGTAGAGAAGCTTTTCTTTCGGCTTGATGATCACGTCAAACTTCCGATCGTGCAGCTCTATCACATCGCCCTTTTCGTTTTTAATAATGGTAATGAGAGAATCGGCAAGCTCATGCAACGATTTCCCTACCAATGCTTCTTCCTTAAAGTAAGAAGAGAAAAAGGTGTTAGCCCACTCTATGTAGTAATCATCATTATACAGAAGGATTCCAATCGGCATCTCCATGAGTGCCTCTTCCCCTACACGCTTTAATCGGTAAGAGAGAGTCGTAACATGGCGCTCAACCTCTCCGTGTATACTATCCTCCGCTTTGATCAGCAGAAAAAGCAGCCCCCCGCTTATAATAAACCCCGCGAGTGCTACCGGCCAATTATAAGTAGCAAGTACGGCAAAAACAATAATTAAAACTGCCAGTAAACCATATAACGGAAATTGTATTTTCCGCCTGCTATAATAAGAAAGCATCATTTCAGCTCCTAGAAATAAAAGTAGCCTAAACAAATTATCTTTTCCGTTGAAGGCGTTGCCGCAAGTCGAATCCTAAGTCAATTATACCTAATAATCTCACAATATAAAGGAGCGGAAGGAAGAGAATTGAAAAAACTGTTAGCAAAATTGGAAGAATCTTCGGCCATTTTTTCAAATGAGCTATAAAGTAAAGAAATGATAATCCTTGAAGCAGCAAACAAAATTGCAGCATAAACATAATATTTATGTAGAAAAAGTACCACATGCTTCCCTTCTCTGGTACTGCAACCAAGCTCATCACCAACAAGATAATATAGTACCATAAAATACTTTTCGGCACGTGCCATTCTCTAAAAGGCTTAAACGTCGGCACATCCACACCCATTTTCTTGGCAATTGGAAAGTTAATAGCCATGAGAATTAATATGGAACCTAACGAGAAAAGCACAAGCAAACTCGGCATCAGTGCGGTCAAGTAATCAAATACTTCTTGGGCCTGCTCGATTGCCGCTTCCGGGAGAGGATTTCCCATGCTTTCCATTAACTTGGCAGAATCCTCATAGGATTGTTTGAATGACGCGCTTATATCAACCGCTTGATCTCCTGCCACACCCATAATCGTTACATATAAAACAACTATATTCAGCAAAAAAATTAAACTTCCTGCCATAAATATAGAAAATTTGTCCCGATTTTTTTGAATCATATTTCCCATAATTGTTCCTGTCATAATAAACAACAATGCAAATGGCACTGCTGGCAGACCGCCGAGTAGCAAAGAAATAATCAAACAGATGGCGGCAAAGCTTATAGCCGTTCGTGCTGGATACTTAGCACTGTACGCTAAAAAAGGAAGAAGAAGAAAAAGACTGGCTATCATCCCCAAACCTGGAATATACAGCGTTAGTGTGAATAAAACGGCAAAAATAATGGCCCTTTTTACTCCTTCGGTTATCATTTTTTTATTGTCCACTCAAACACCTCATTAACAATCTCTTTGCTGTCATCGAGTAACTTTCCTCTATTATTACATGATTGACATCCTTATTATTTTATCCTGCTTTGGTCATTCATTCAACTGTTCGGACCTGCACAAAAGACTGCCGCAATCTTTTCCGGCAGTCTTTTTCGCACCTATCAACTTTTATAAGTTAAAGTGATGAATAGATTCTAGCAGTTCCCGATTCAATTCATTCAGCTTCTCGGCTGCTGTTGTAACGGATTGTACGGTCTGCATCTGGTTATCCGTATGATTCCTAACCTCCTCACAAGCTGCGACAGCATATGAGGAAAGTTCAGCCATATCGCCAACTAAAGACAACAGTTCATCCTTTTTTCCTGTAACTTGCTGAATATCTTGATGAACGTCCGAAACAGCATCCTTCATTTTATCCATAAGGGCAGAGTTTTTCTGAAAAATAGCATTTGCTTGTTTAACTGCTTTTGTTTGTTTAGAAAAGTTTTCCTTTGTTTGGTAGATTTGCGCAATAGCCTGTTCGGAGCCCTCATGAATATTGACAATCATTCCTTTAATTTCTTGTGCTGCATAATTAGATTGTTCAGCAAGCTTGCGAACTTCTTGAGCAACGACAGAAAAACCCTTTCCATGCTCACCAGCTCTCGCTGCTTCAATGCTGGCGTTGAGTGCAAGCAAATTTGTTTGAGAAGATATATCAGTGATGGCTTGAACAATATTTCCAATTTCCTCGATTTTATAACCAAGCTCTGTTATTACCTCTTCTGTTGTATCAATAAACCTTTCAGATATATGATTTGATTCTTGTAAATATTGAATTTGATCAAAACCGGCCCGGTTCGCCCGCCCGGCATCTTCAGCAAAAGCTGCCATGATCTCTGCTTTTGCTGAAACAGCATTAATAATTTCTCCAAATTCCCCCGACTGTTCCTTTGCCTTTCTTGCTTCCTCTGCTGAACGCACAGCCCCTGCCGCAATTTCATTAATAGCTGCAAATGTTTGCTCACTGGCCCGACTGGAGTCTTGAGCTGTTAATGTTAATTCATTCATGGATTCTCTTACATTATGAGCTGACTGTGAAACTACTACGATAATATGGCTCATGCTGTCGATCATGTTGTTAAAGCTATAACCAAGTTGTGCAACTTCATCCCGGCCTTTTACTTTTACTTTCGTATGTAAGTTTCCTTTAGCTACCTCACCAACAGACTGATTCAGCTTCTCAATTGGTTTGGTGATTTTGGAAGATAAATAGTAAATAAAAACGATAATAACGAGCAATATAGAAAGAGCAGTAACAATTAATATATCTCCGATCCCCTTCGAAACGCTCAATAATTCGCTTTTCTGGTAGACAGCGCCTGCCTTCCAATGTGTGCGGTCAATCGTCTCATAAACAAATAATTCTTTTCCCTTTTCATCCCCCACAATGCCGCTTTCCTTCCCGCTGTCAGCCACTTGCTTAAACAAAGGGAAGTTTGTTAAGTTCTTGCCTTTTTCTTTTGGATGCACAATGGCATCCCCGTTTTTTGCCATAATAATCGGGTAACCCTCATAGCCAATTTTTAAATCATTAATATGGTTAGTTAAGCTTGTCAAATTAATGTCTGCGCCAATGACTCCCAGCCATTGATCTCCCCTATACACTGCTTTAGAAACAGTAATTACATACGCACCGGATTTATTTTGATAAGGATCACTCCAAGCGGTCAACTTCGGCTTTTGTTTAGCAGCTTTAAACCATTCTTCTACAGTAGGATCGTAATTTGCCGGCAAACTAACTGATGGAGCCATTTTAAATTGCTTGTCAGGGGATACATAATAAACAGTGAGTACATCCTTATATAAATAAGTATATTCATTTAAAATTTCTTGCAGCCCTCTCTCTGCTGCCTGCTTCTCTTTTATTGCAGCAGAATCTGTTATGCTTTCTCCGTAAGCTGTTACTTGTTCGCTTGCTGAAAGCAGCTGAATGCTTTCCTCGTACTTTCTTAAGAATTGCTGAATAGAATGCTCCAGTTCCTTCACAATGCCTTTCGTCTGCTGCATTACATCCCCTTTAGTCTTTTCTTCTGCTTGCCATCCAATAAAAAAGATCAGGAAAGAAAAAGAAAGAATTATCAAAATAGAAATAGGTACAATGAACTTCAATCGAATGGATTTCAGTTTCAGCCCCACCTTCCCTCGCATTATTCTTCGATTATAGTCTTTTGTACCCAAGGTAATATTAACTGGTTGTAAAACTATTATTAATTTTATAAAGGGAGGGTTCATTAATAGAAAGTAGTTTTAAATAAAAAAGACCCGCCCTAAAAAGGCGAGTCGCAAAATGTATAGAACACCCACTTTAAAGACAGTCAAGAAGCGCTCTTTTAGCTGTGCAGCTTAAAGCGATTAACCGTCTTTTTTAATTCGATGCTTAATTCCATCAACTGCTCAGAAGACATAGCCACCGACTGAATGGCATGCAGTTGCTCGTCAGCTGAAGCGCTGATTTCTTCACTTGCAGCTGCTGATTGTTCCGAGGAAGCAGCAATTTGCTCCATCACTTCCAACACTTCATTCTTCGTACTGGCTACTCCAGATATCTCCTCATTAATAGCCGAAATAGAGACTTCCATTTTCTCTACCAGCGAAGACAACTTCTTGAAAATAACCTCTGTCTCTTCCACTGCCGCTGTCTGGCTGTCAAAATTCGTCCGTGTTTTCGCCATCTGCTCGACTACTTGCCCTGATCCTTCCTGAATATCGCTAATCGTTTCCTTCACCTGATCAGTTGCCCGCGCAGACTGCTCAGCGAGCTTCCGGACTTCTTCAGCGACAACAGCAAAGCCTTTGCCGTGTTCTCCTGCCCGCGCTGCTTCAATCGAAGCATTCAAAGCCAACAGGTTCGTTTGTGAAGAAATATCGGTAATCGTCTGCATAATCAATTCAATTGATTTCACTTTTGCCTCTAAAGCAAGAATGACTTTCTCCATTTTATCAATATACATGTTTGTTTCTGTACTGGAGGAGCTAAGCGTCTCCACTTGTCCCAGTCCTGCCTTTTGTACATTTTCTGTCTGGCGGGCTGCTTCCCGTACTTCACCAGCCTGATTGGCAATTTGATTAATTTGCTCACCAAGATGGCGAGAACGTTCGGTTGCCTCGCTGGACTCTTCTGATGATTTAGCCGCTCCTTTGGCAATCTCGTTAATGGCGACAGCAATTTGTTCGCTCGAAGCATTTGTCTCTTCCGAAACAGCACTTAAGTTCTCTGCCGCTTTTGTGACATTGTCAGCTGAATGGTTAACAACCGAAATAATTTCCCTCATACTAGTGACCATTTCATTAAATGTCTTCGCCAGTTCGCCAACTTCATCTTTAGTTGTAACAGGCACCTGTACGCTTAAATCTCCTCTAGCCACTTCTTTAGCTAATTTTCCAAGAGAGCGAATTGGTTTGATTATTTGATTGAGTATATAAAGAATGGCACCAATCATGACAAGCAGCAGAATGACGCCGGTAACTGCCAGGTATTTTCCGATTGATTTGGATAAACCAAGCAATGAATCGTACTTGTAGGCAGCTCCAATCTTCCAACCTACTTCTTTTACGGTATCATATACAAGAATGCGTTCTTGCTTGTCCTTCTTGTATCCCACAGTTCCCTCCTCTTGATTGTTATCAAGAATAGATTGAACATAGTCGTATTTAGTCAAATCTTTTCCTTCCTCGGTCGGATGGACAATACCAAGCCCTTGCTTGGAAATAATGGTTGGCTCGCCGTTGTAGCCAATATGCATTTGATCCATTTGACTTGTCATGACGCCTAAGCTGATGTCAGCTCCAATGACACCAATTTTTTTGTTTTGCATTGTTACCAACTGAGACACAGTCACTACATATTCTCCAGTGGTCGCATCTATATACGGTTCACTCCATATAGCTTTCCCCTCTGACTCCATCGCTAACTTGTACCAATCTCTTGTTGTTGGATCAAAATTGTCTGGAACTTCAGCAGGATAAATATCTACTGTCCTTTTTGGTGTAGCAAAGTAGATATTCAATACATCTTTATAGGAGGTTAAATAGCGCTTGAGCGAGTTCATGACAGCTTCCTGATTCTTTATGTCCTCCTTGCCGCCCGCCAGGTTTACTCCCCGTTGGACAACCACTGGATCTTTAGCAATTAATTCAATACTTTTTCTATGCTGATCTAAAAATAAAGAAACTGAATCGCTCATTTGCTTTACAATTCCTTTTGTTTGCCCAATGACTTCTTCTTTCGTTTGCTTTTCAATTTGATGACCAATAAAAACAATAATAAAAGCAAAAGATAAAATGAGCAGTAAAGTAAGAGGTATCATTAATTTAGCCTTAATTGACCTCAAATCTATCACCCTCCTGTACATAATTGATAATGGGAGTACGGATGCGCGCCTTAGCACCGTACAATTTCCTTCTTTTTCATCGGTCGTTTTATAAAAATATAGATACTTTTATAAAATATTTATATTTTCAAATAATTGATCATAAAAAAAGACCCGCCGGTCAAGGCGAGTCTTTCGTTAAATTATTCTCCAGCTACGAATGGAAGAAGAGCTACCTGACGAGCACGTTTAATTGCAATAGTTAAACGGCGTTGGTATTTAGCGCTTGTTCCAGTTACGCGGCGTGGAAGGATTTTTCCACGTTCAGAGATAAACTTTTTCAAAAGTTCTACATCTTTATAGTCGATATGCGTAATGCCGTTAGCTGTAAAGTAACATACTTTCCGGCGCTTACGTCCGCCTCTGCGTCCTGCCATGTCGATTCCCTCCTCTTTTAGTAATGATTAGAATGGCAAGTCATCATCTGAAATATCGATCGGCTGACCGTCATTTGCAAATGGGTCTTCATCCATTCTTGTATAACCTGAATTGTTGTTACTGTTATTATTATTATTGCGTTGATTCTGTTGTCCAAACGGAAAGTCCTGGTTTCTTTGTCCGCCGCCGTATGCGTTATTTTCATTGCCACGCTCGCTTGAAGCAGCACTGCGTGGTTCTAAAAATTGTACGCTTTCAGCTAAGACCTCGGTTACGTACACACGCTTTCCATCTTGTCCTTCATAATTACGTGTTTGAATACGGCCATCTACGCCAGCTAAGCTTCCTTTTTTCAGAAAGTTTGCTACGTTTTCTGCTGCCCGGCGCCAAACGACACAATTGATGAAGTCCGTTTCACGCTCGCCCTGCTGATTAGTGAACGTACGATTCACGGCAAGTGTAAAGGTAGCAACAGCTGCTCCGTTCGGTGTGTAACGAAGTTCCGGATCTTTAGTTAAACGGCCTACTAAAACGACTCGGTTCATCATCAGAATCAACCCCCTTTAGTTCAAAATGTCCTTAAGCAGAACATTTTGAAAGATTGTTTATTTAAACGATTTATTTGTCATCTTCGCGTACTACGATATGGCGGATGATGTCGTCGCTGATTTTTGCTAAACGGTCAAATTCTTGAACCGCTGCAGCATCGGCGTTAGCATGTACTAATTGATAGAAGCCTTCACGAAAATCGTTGATTTCGTATGCTAAACGACGTTTACCCCAATCTTTAGAATCGATGATTTCCGCACCGTTAGAAGTTAAAATTCCGTCAAAGCGCTCAACAACCGCTTTTTTCGTATCTTCATCAACGTTTGGGCGGATAATGTACATAAATTCGTACTTTCTCATCTTTCTTTCACCTCCTCATGGTCTATGCGGCTCTTTTTCTTTGAAAAGAGCAAGGAGTAACTGTTTCATTACTCACAAGATAGAATTATATCATGATTGTCTCTTAAATGCAATACGATCAGCTGGACAGTTGTTGATCCAATTTTTTAAAATAAAAGCTGATCAGAAAAGAAATAACAGCGGCTGCCAATGTGACGAAAGGAGAAAGAGGGGCAGATAATGACACCCCAAACCACTCTACAGAATTAAGGAAGGCCAGGCTGACTACAAGCAGAGTGACACAGACACCAATTAATCCAGCTATCATAACTGGGCGCTTTGCGTAAACGGTCCATTTTACCCCTCTTACAATAAACATGACTATCGCAGCTATTCCTATAAAACTTATCATAACAGGGAGCAGTGTCATCGTTTTCGTTTGAATATTCATCGTCCTCAACAAAATGTTCATTATTCCATCTGTTATTAATAGCCAGGCCGCCCCTAAAAAAGATATATACAAGTAAAAACTGATTCTTTCTTTCCATCCTGGCTTTGGCAATCCGGTAATTAAACGTTCGCAATAATCTTTAGGGTGCTTGCCGAATACGTCTTCTGCTGTTTTCCCTTGTGTTTGTGCTTCAATCAAATGCTCTAGAAGCTCCAAAAGCAATTCTTCTCCCGCTTTTTCAGCAATCCTGCTCGTGCGGATATATACTAACATATCTGAATAGTATTTCTCATTTTCCTCTGATAGACATCGTCTTCTTTCATTGTTTACATTCACCATTTCCTTGGCATTCATTTTCTTTTTCCCCTCCATCTAAAAGCTGTTCAACCGGTTTTTTTATGGCTTCCCATTCTTTTTGAATCGTTTTTAAGTTCTCTTTGCCTAAAGCAGTTAAATAATAATATTTTCTGTTGGGCCCTTGGGAAGATTTTCGCATTTCTCCTGTGATCAACCCTTCTTTTTGAAGTCTCAGCAAAATAGGATAAATAGATCCTTCACTTACCATGGATAGTCCTTGATCTTGCAGTAAGGCAAAAAGCTCATAACCATATGTTGGCTGACGGTCAATTAATGCTAAAATACAGCCCTCCAACACCCCTTTTAACAGCTGACTTTTTGTGGACAACGTTCTCTTCCTTTCAAGTAGGTTGCATAACAAGTTACTGGAACAAAAATTACTACCTTGTTTAGCAAAGTAGCTCTCTTTTATTTTACTTTCTTTTCCTTCTCTGTCAACTATACGAAAAAGAATTATATATGAGAAATTAAAAGCCGCATTATCCTAAAAAATAAGGGTAATACGGCTTTCCTCTATGGATTCTATTTATTTCATGCTTTTTTCGTCTTATACATTAAATCTAAAATGAACAACGTCTCCATCCTGCATAATGTATTCCTTGCCCTCCAGACGAACCTTTCCAGCTTCTTTAGCAGCTGTCATAGACCCGGCTGTCATCAGATCCTCATAGGAAACCGTTTCAGCCCGGATGAATCCACGTTCGAAATCGGAATGGATAATGCCTGCACATTGCGGGGCTTTCATTCCTTTACGGAATGTCCATGCGCGCACTTCCTGAACGCCAGCTGTAAAGTACGTAGCCAGTCCAAGTAAGGAGTAGGCAGCGCGGATCAATTGATCTAAACCAGACTCTTCAATCCCAAGTTCTTGCAGGAACATCGCTTTTTCCTCCTCATCAAGCTCAGCGATTTCCTCTTCGATTTTTGCACAGACAACAATGACTTCTGCATTATCTTCTGCAGCAAATTCGCGAACCCGTTGAACGTATTCATTATCTGATGGATCAACGATATCTTCTTCACCAACGTTTGCTACATATAACATTGGCTTAGCTGTCAATAAATGAAGCTGCTTGGCGATGCGGCTCTGTTCTTCAGAAAGTTCTACTGTGCGAGCCGGTTTATTGGCTTCTAACGCTTCCTTTAATTTGACTAGAACATCGTTTTCCGCAACGGCTTCTTTGTCTTTTTGCTTGGCTAATTTGGCCACGCGCACAAGACGTTTATCAACCGTTTCCAAATCGGCTAAAATTAATTCCAGGTTAATGACTTCAATGTCATCAATCGGATCAACTTTTCCGGATACGTGTGTAATATTATCATCAGCAAAACAGCGAACTACCTGGCAAATGGCATCTACTTCACGAATATGAGCGAGGAACTTATTGCCAAGCCCTTCTCCCTTGCTCGCACCTTTAACGATGCCGGCAATGTCTGTAAATTCAAAAGCAGTAGGAACCGTTTTCTTCGGTTCTACCATTTCAGTTAACTTATTTAAACGCTCATCAGGCACTTCTACAATGCCTACATTCGGATCAATGGTACAAAAAGGATAGTTAGCAGATTCTGCGCCTGCTTTCGTAATTGCATTAAATAACGTTGATTTTCCCACATTCGGCAAACCAACAATTCCAGCTGTTAAAGCCATTTCGGTCACTCCTCTATCGTAAACTCTTCTATTGCTTTCGCTCTAAACCTTTCACAATTATAAGTTTAGTCAAAGAAAAAGGCAATTGCCGCTTTTCCTATGGTTCTCCTTAATTTTTGCTATACTGTTAAAAATTTCATAATTAGGAGTGGATTCTATGCAGCGCATTGATCACTTACTTCGCGAGCACAAATTGTCTCATAAAAAATCGGCTATTATGACATCTCTGCGAAATTCCATTGGTATTGAGAAAAAAGCAATAAAAGAAGAAGAGATTCCAATTGGCACTTCAAAATTAGGCGGCCTGCCGGATATGCCGGATGGAATGGAATTTCCCTCGTATGAAAACGGATATCTCTGGTTCATCGGGCAATTTAATTTAAAAGAAGCAAAACCGTATGATAAAGATAACTTGCTTCCTGAGAAGGGAATTTTATATTTATTTTATGATGCTCATGAACAGCCTTGGGGCTTTGAAGAGGATGAAGGATGCTATAAAGTTCTTTATTTTGATGGAGATGTCTGTGAATTAAAAAGAAGAGCATTTCCCGGGGAAAGTGAAGGTGACTATTCTTTAGACGCCTATAAAATAGCATTCAGGAATATATATACCATTTCCGAGCACCCTGAAAATCTGCCATTTGAAGATGAAAACGAAGAAGATCGCTTTTGGAATTTTCGCCAGGAATTAATGCAGCCGGAAGATGAAAACGGCTCTATTGTCCCAGCTCATTACATGTTAGGAGAACCATTCAACGTTCAAAATGATGTATTTGAGGAGCTATATGATAGCAGCAAACACCCTGTATTATTGTTCCAAATAGATTCTGATGAGCAGGACTTAGGTGTTATGTGGGGTGATTCAGGACTCTTATACTTTTGCATAGAAAAAGAAGAATTACTCGCTAAACAATTTGATAAAGTTACTTTTACTCTGCAATGTTTTTAATCCATTGCAAGTTTTCTGCTAAAAAACAGCAGCGTTATGCTTCGCTGCTGTTTTCAACTGGATGAATCACTTTCTTCATTTTTTTAACAAATTCTCTTCTCGGTAAAATAACGCTATGCCCGCATCCTTCACATTTTATTCGGATGTCCATACCGAGCCTAATTATTTTCCAGCGATTTGTCCCGCATGGGTGTGGTTTTTTCATTTCGACGACATCATTCAATTCAAATGTTTTTTCCATACGCTCACCCCCTGCTTATGTTTTCATTCTTTTTATGCGCCACTGCTTCTTCTTGCTCTGTACGAGAATACATAACAAGCCGTGGGAATGGTATTTCAATTCCATTTTCATCCAAACACAATTTCACTTCTTTACGAATCATCCGGGCGATGTACCAGTGATTCATCGGCGTAGTTTCAGCAGCTATTCTTAAGATAACATCTGAGGCCGCCAAATTCTGTACACCGAGCAAGGTGGGCGGTGCTACAATTTCTTCGTACTTATCCTGCAGCGTCCCCAATAACGCTTCAATGGCTTTTTCTGCTTCTTCAATATTTTCTTCATAAGCGATACTCACATCTACCACAGCCATGCTGTTATGAATAGAAAAGTTGGTGACTTCCGTAATGGAACCATTCGGCAAAATATGAAGTTCTCCTGTCCATTGTTTAATTTTTGTTGTTCTAAGACCAATTTCTTCGACAGTCCCCTCAAAATTACCGATACGAACAAAGTCTCCTACTGAAAACTGATCCTCAAAAATGATAAAGAAACCGCTAATTACGTCACGCACAAGGTTCTGGGCGCCGAAACCAACCGCAAGGCCGAGAACCCCGGCTCCGGCAATTAGCCCTTTCACATTGAAAGTTAAAATCGAGAGAATATTAAGGAGTGCAACGAAATATACAACATAGGAAACTATATTTTCCATTAATTTTAACAAAGTGGTTTCTCGCCGTTCTGAATATCTAAGAGGGGCTTTTGCACGCAAATGGAAAAAGTTGCGGATGGCTGTTTTAGCTACTTTTACAAGAATAGCTGCCACAATCATCGTCAGGATGATTTTTATTGCTCCTCCTCCAACAGCAAGCCACGTCTCTTCATTTGTTAATTTATCCCACGTTTTATCAAGCGTGCGCTGAAATGTAGACATGAAATTCCTCCTTTACGGTCTTTGCTTGAAGGACAATCTTCATTTTAACAAGAATAGCAAAGAATTTGTAGCCGGGCACATTGAATAGAAACTTTTTCTTTTTCCCGGGAGCATGTATAGAATCGCTCAAAAATCCGTATACTTTTACTATTATCCAGCAGGAGGTAGCTTATGAATCTTAAAAATTTGTTTGATCGAAAGCCTGATTCATATAGTGTTTATTATGAAGAGCAGCAGGCGGCTTCCACATTTGCTGACTACTTGCTGACGCTGCTGCCGCCTCCGGGAAGCTGTCCGGTTGTCTTTACTTTTATTGGTACCGATCGCTCTACCGGGGACGCTCTTGGCCCGCTTGTCGGCACGTTGCTTCAGGAAAAGAATGTACCAGCCTTTCATATGTATGGCACACTTGAAGATCCCGTTCATGCAGTAAATCTTGTAGAGAAACTTGCCCTCATAAAGAAAGAACACGAGCGCCCTTTTATTATCGGAGCAGATGCTTGTCTAGGCAGGTTGAAAAGTGTCGGACGTATCCAAGTAGGCAAAGGGCCCGTTAAACCAGGGGCCGGTGTTAACAAACAATTACCGGCCGTAGGAGATGCCCATATAACAGGCATTGTAAATATTAGTGGGTTTATGGAATTCTTCGTATTGCAAAATACACGATTACACCTTGTAATGAGCATGGCTCGTGTTATAGCCGAAGGGATCGCCAAAGCTTCCATACGATATTCGGCCTCTGCCATCTTGCAAGAAAGCATGGGCTCATCCGATTCGAATATAAAGAAGCAGGCATCCTTATACTCTAAGCAGCTCTTTAAAAAAGATATTGAATCGTAATAATCGCTCCGACAACTAAAAGGCTTGGCAGTAAATTTGCTACTCGCACTTTCGTCAAGCCAAGTAAGTTGAGCCCAATAGCTAAGATCATGATTCCTCCGGTTGCGGTCATTTCGACAATAAAGGCGTCCATCCACTCTTTCGGTACAAACCGGTCGATTTGAGTAGCAAATAAAGCAATGATTCCTTGATATAGAACAACCGGCACAGCGGAAAAGATCACACCAATTCCTAAAGTAGTCGTTAAAATTAAAGCAGTGACACCATCAATAATTGCTTTTGTCAGGAGCACTTCATGGTTGCCGCGGATGCCGCTGTCAAGCGCCCCGATAATTCCCATTGCTCCGATAACAAAAATCAGCGTTGCTGTTACGAAGCCTTGTGAGATACTTGTTTCATCTGTTTCTTTGCCGATTTTCTTTTCTAGCCATAGACCGATTCGGTTCAATCGTTCATCTAGCATTAAAATTTCCCCGATGGCTGCTCCAATAACAAGGCTAATAATGACAGTCAAAAAGTCTTCACTTTTTAGTCCCATCTGTAATCCAAGTACGACAACCGCTAGCCCGATTGCTTGCATCACGGTTCCTTTAATCCCTTCTGGAATACGATTTAACCACTTGCCAAGCATAGCTCCCAGAACAATTGTTAAACCATTTACAATGGATCCATATAACACCATTTCCCTTTTCTCCTTTAATTTCACTTATGAAAAAGGAGCTGACGGTAACCGACAGCTCCCTGATTAATTCTTCTTTAATAAATCAAGTATTCTGTTTAAGTCTTCTACCGATAAAAACTCAATTTCAATTTTTCCTTTTTTCTTGTCTTTTGCTTGTTTTATATGAACCGATGTGCCAAAATGCTCCCTTAATACTTCTTCTCGCTCTTTTAAAAATATGTCTTTTGTTTTTTTGGAGCTAGACGTTTCACGTGAAACATTATTATTCAGCTGTTGAATCCACTTTTCAAGCTGCCTTACATTCAATCCTTCTGCCACTGTCTTTTTGGCGGTCTCTATCATTTGTTCTTTTCTTTTCAAACCAAGAAGTGCCCGGCCATGTCCCATTGTTAGCTTGCCTTCATTTATCAATTGCTGTACCTCTACCGGAAGTGAAAGCAGCCGCAAGTGATTGGCGATATGGGAGCGGCTTTTTCCCATTTTTAACGCTAATTCTTCTTGTGTCAGATTTAACTTTTCAATGAGAGACTGATAAGCTGCCGCTTCTTCAAGTACGGTTAAATCCTCTCTTTGAAGGTTTTCAAGAAGTGCCATTTCCATCATTTGTTCGTCGGATAGCTTGCGAACAACAACAGGAACCCTCTCCAGCTTTGCAGCCTTTGCCGCCCGGTAACGCCTTTCCCCGACTACAATCTCGTAGCCTTTGATGCTCTTGCGGGCAATAATCGGCTGCAGAATCCCATATTCTTGAATGGACTCTTTTAATTCTTCAATTGTTTCTTCATTAAAGATTTTACGCGGTTGATAAGGATTAGGACGCAATTCCTTTAATTTTATCTCTTTCACTGCTTCTTCATTTTCTAATTCAAGATCTTTGAAAATAGCATTAATGCCTCTTCCCAATCCTTTAGCCATTAGCTGCCACCTCCTTCGCAAAATCTAAGTACATTTCGGCTCCTTTTGAGCGAGGATCATATAGAATGATTGGTTTTCCATGGCTCGGCGCTTCACTGAGACGAATATTCCGCGGAATGATGGTTCGGTAAACCTTATCCTGAAAATACTTTTTTACTTCCTCAATTACTTGCAATCCGAGGTTTGTCCGAGCATCAAGCATCGTAAGCAGAACACCTTCGATGGCTAATTCTGTATTCAAGTGCTTTTGCACGAGACGGACTGTGTTGAGCAGCTGGCTTAATCCCTCAAGTGCATAATACTCGCATTGAACAGGAATGATAACAGAATCGGCTGCTGTTAAAGCATTAACGGTTAACAGTCCAAGGGAAGGAGGACAATCTACTAAAATATAATCGAAATTGTTACGCACTCCTTCAAGTGCTCTTTTTAAACGCAGTTCCCTGGAAATCGTCGGTACCAATTCAATGTCTGCACCCGCTAGTGAAATGGTTGCCGGCGCTACAAACAAGTTCTCTATAGCAGCTGGTTTAATAATGCTCGCCATCTCTATATCATCGACTAAAACATCATACATGCATTGGTCGACATCTCCCTTTTCAATGCCGATCCCACTCGTTGCATTTCCCTGTGGATCAATATCAACCAACAATACTTTTTTATCTAAAGAAGCTAAACAAGCTCCGAGATTAACAGAGGTAGTTGTTTTTCCTACGCCTCCTTTTTGGTTAGCTATCGCAATGACTTTTCCCATCCGGCCCACCTGCTTTCTTCTATCCTAGTAATTTTTGTATTTCTATTTTAACAAAAATAGCCTCTCAGTTATCAATCCTGCTGAAAATACTTTTTAAGAATACGCACACAAATAATTGGATGGCAGCTTATTTTTAGCAAACATACGTATTGGCCTGCGATCCATGCTTTGTAATAAAAAAGCGAGAAACCGTCAGCCGGCTTCTCACTTCATTTCTTTTTCGGTATCTTAATTGTAATCTGATAGAAGTCATCAAATTCCTCTTCTTGCGACTTTAAATCAATGCCATTGTCACTCACCATCGATAGCGATTGGCGAATCGTATTAACGGCAATTCTGACATCCTTGCTAAAAGCTTTGCGGCGGGGTTTAGGCTTTTGCTTCGGTGTGTCCAGCAGTTGAATGACTCGGTCTTCTGTTTGTTTGACATTGAACTGTTTTTCTATAATCTCATTCATAACCTGCACTTGTTTTTCCGGATTTTTTAATGGAATCAGTGCTCGTGCATGACGCTCAGTAATTTTCTTTTGGGCCAAAGCTTCCTGAACTTCTTGCGGCAACTTTAACAGCCGTAGCTTATTTGCTACAGTCGACTGGCCCTTTCCGAGACGCTGGGCAAGTGCTTCCTGAGTCAAACCGTGAAGTTCAAGCAATTTCCCGTAAGCAATCGCTTCTTCAATCGGCGATAATTCTTCCCTTTGCAAGTTTTCTATTAAAGCAACCGAAGCAGTCTCGGTATCATTTAAGTTATTAATAATGGCCGGAACGGTCTCCCATTTCAATGTTTGGACTGCCCGCCAACGCCTCTCACCGGCAATTAGCTCATATTTCCCATCCTCTGTTTCTCGGACAACAATTGGCTGAATAATACCGTGAATGTGAATGGTTCTAGCTAGTTCTTCTATCTTTCCATCATCAAAAACTGTTCTCGGCTGGAAGCGGTTCGGCATAATCAAGGACACCGGGATTTGTTTAACTGCCTCTCTCTCCGCTGCTGATTCTTCTACTAACGCTATGTCTCTTGGCTGCTCTTCTGCTGCTTTTTCCCCCATGTTAAAAAAACGAGAGAAACGACGCTTCATGATCCCTACACCACCTTTAACGGACTCCCTTTAATACCTATTCTCTCTTTAACAGTCTTGTTCCTTCTTCCAAAGACTGCTTTTTTGCACAATCTCAAAAAAGTAAAGTTATCCACAAGTGGATAACTTCAAAATGAAGACGATACTTTATATGCCCTAGGCTGCCTGGAAACGTTTAGCTTTCAGAATGCTTCTCTAGCGGGGAACACCATAGCTAGGAAAGCTATAAAGAAAGCGGGTGTTTATCGGCAGACCAGAGGTTTACTCAATCGGCGACTTATTTGGCGTTCCAGGTTTTCTAGGGTACTTTTTGGGTGTTATTTTCGTCTTATCAACTACCATAATAGCCCGTTCGCTCTCTTCCATTGGGAGCAAAAATGAATGTTCTTCCCGCAAACGGCCACCGAGTACCGTGAGTGCTTTATGACTGTTTTTTAATTCATCTTTTGCATTGGCCGCTTTCATCGCTAAAAAGACTCCGCCCACTTTGACGAGTGGCAAACACAGTTCACTCAGCACAGACATCCGGGCAACTGCACGGGCCATCACCACGTCATATTGTTCTCTGTGCTCCGGAAGCTTCCCAAATGTCTCCGCGCGGTCATGATAAAAGTGCACATCATTTAACTGCAGTTCACTCGCCAGATGATTTAGAAATGTAATCCGTTTATTGAGTGAGTCAACGATCGTCACCTGAATATCCGGAAAAGCAATCTTTAACGGAATGCTTGGAAACCCGGCTCCTGCCCCTACATCACAAATAGCCAGGCTGCCGGAGAAGTCAAAATAGAACGCTGCAGACAGCGAGTCATAGAAGTGCTTTAAATACACCTCTTCTTTATCAGTAATCGCTGTTAAGTTCATCTTTTCATTCCATTCAACGAGCAATTGATAGTACAAATCAAATTGCTCAAGCTGGGAAGGAGAAAGATGAATCCCTTTCTCCGCAAGCTGTTGCTGAAATTGTTCTTTATTCACTTGCCTACCATCCCTTCAACTAGACTCAATTCGCTGTGCGGGCGATGCGCCCCTGTTCAATATAAACAAGCAAAATGGAAATGTCAGCCGGGTTGACACCTGAAATTCGGGAGGCTTGGGCAATAGAGAGCGGTCTGACTTCTTTCAAGTTATGACGCGCTTCTGTAGCAAGGCCGTTAATCGCATCGTAATCGATGTTTTCCGGTATTTTTTTGTTTTCCATTTTCTTTAGCTTTTCCACTTGTTGAAGAGATTTTTCAATATATCCCTCATATTTAATTTGAATTTCCACTTGTTCCTCTACTTCAGTATCCAATTCATGAGGAGCAGGAACCAGTTGCTTTAAATGATCGTAATGCATTTCGGGACGTTTTAAAAGGTCAGTAGCCCGGATGCCGTCTTTTAACTCACTGCCGCCAGCTTCACGAATAATAGCTTGTGTTTCTGCATTTGGTTTAATGATTATCGATTGCAAACGCTCTATTTCCCCGGCAATAGCCGCTTTCTTTTTCAAGAAACGCTCGTATCGTTCTTGCGAAATCAAACCGATGCGATAGCCGATTTCCGTCAGACGCAAATCAGCGTTGTCATGGCGTAGCAGGAGACGATATTCTGCACGCGAAGTGAGCAAGCGATATGGTTCGCTTGTTCCTTTCGTCACTAGATCATCGATCAGCACACCAATATAGGCATCAGAGCGGCTTAAAATCACTTCTTCTTTGCCAAGAATACGGCAAGCAGCATTGATTCCAGCCATCATGCCTTGTGCAGCCGCTTCTTCGTAACCGGATGTTCCATTAATCTGACCTGCTGTATAAAGATTTTTCACTTTTTTCGTTTCCAATGTTGGCCATAACTGTGTCGGTACGATTGCATCATACTCAATTGCATAACCGGCGCGCATCAGCTGAGCTTTTTCCAGGCCTGGAATCGTGCGCAGCATCCGATATTGAACATCTTCTGGCAAGCTGGAGGACAAGCCCTGTACATAGACTTCTTCCGTATTGCGGCCTTCTGGCTCTAAAAAGATTTGATGGCGCGGCTTGTCATTGAAGCGAACAATCTTATCTTCAATGGATGGGCAATAACGTGGGCCTTTCCCCTTAATCACCCCAGAAAACATTGGAGAGCGATGAAGGTTTTCATTGATAATGCTATGAGTTTCTTCATTCGTATAAGTCAGCCAGCAAGGGAGCTGGTCTGTAATAAATTTTGTTGTCTCATAACTGAAAGCACGAGGTTCTTCATCACCGGGTTGAATTTCTGTTTTGCTGTAGTCAATTGTCCGGCTGTTGACACGCGGCGGCGTCCCCGTTTTAAAGCGAACAAGGTCAAAGCCAAGTCTCTCTAGATTTTCTGACAGACGGATTGATGGCTGCTGGTTATTTGGCCCGCTTGAATATTTCAAATCACCAATGATAATTTCACCGCGCAAAAATGTTCCAGTCGTAATAATAACTGCTTGTGAACGATAAACTGCCCCGGTTTGTGTGACGACACCACGGCATTCTCCCTCTTCAACGATAAGATCTTCAACCATTCCCTGGATCAGTGTTAAGTTCTCTTGATTTTCAATTGTTTTTTTCATTTCCTGTTGATACAGTACTTTGTCGGCCTGTGCGCGCAATGCCCGCACGGCTGGGCCTTTCCCTGTATTCAGCATGCGCATTTGAATATGCGTTTTGTCGATGTTCTTGCCAATTTCACCGCCAAGAGCATCCAGTTCCCGAACAACAATTCCTTTAGCTGGGCCACCAATAGATGGATTACATGGCATGTAAGCAATCATATCGAGGTTAATCGTGATCATTAACGTCTTTGCCCCTGCTCGGGCAGATGCCAGCCCTGCTTCTACACCAGCATGTCCGGCGCCTACAACGACAACATCATATTCGCCAGCTTCATATTGTAGCATGTTTTTTCCTCCTTATTTTATTATTTTCCAAGACAAAATTGTGAAAATAACTGATCAATCAAGCTATCATGGACACTCTCGCCGATAATTTCGCCCAATAGCTCCCATGTTCTTGTTAAATCAATTTGAACAATATCAATTGGTGTTCCCGACTGTGTATTTTCAATCGCATCGGTAATAGCTGTTAATGCTTGGTGAAGCAAAGCAATATGACGGGAATTTGAAACATACGTCATGTCTCCTGCTTCAATGGAGCCAGAGAAAAACAAGGAAGCAATCGCTTCTTCCAGCTCATCAATTCCCTTTTCCTCCAGCAAAGAAGTAGTGACTAGCTGCTTCCCTTCCGCCAGCTTTTGCACCCGGTCTATATTAATTTTCTGTGGCAGGTCTGTTTTATTCACGATGACGATCACATCCATGCCAGCTGTCGCTTCAAATAATTTTTCATCTTCTGCTGTCAACTCGTCAGAATAATTTAGAACAAGCAAAATCAAATCTGCTTCCTTTAGCACCTGACGAGACCGTTCCACGCCAATTCGTTCAACGATGTCTTCCGTTTCACGAATTCCTGCTGTATCAACAAGACGGAGAGGCACGCCTCGTACATTGACGTATTCCTCAATCACATCACGCGTTGTTCCGGGAATGTCGGTGACAATCGCTTTATTCTCTTGCACAAGCGCATTGAGCAAAGACGATTTGCCGACATTCGGACGGCCAATGATCACTGTTGATAACCCTTCCCGCAAAATCTTACCTTGTTCTGATGTGCGCAGAAGCTTTTCTATTTCTTTTTGAACAAGTTCTGCCTTTTCCAACAGAACATGATGAGTCATTTCTTCCACATCATCATATTCAGGGTAATCAATATTCACTTCAATGTGAGCGAGTGTTTCTAAAATTTCCTGGCGCAGTGTACGAATAAGCTTTGAAAGACGGCCTTCCATTTGGTTAAGCGCCACATTCATTGCTTTATCCGTCTTTGCCCGAATCAAGTCCATCACCGCTTCTGCCTGCGACAAATCAATCCGGCCGTTAAGAAAAGCTCTTTTCGTGAATTCACCTGGTTCTGCAAGGCGTGCTCCTTCGCTTAAAACGAGCTGTAATACCCGGTTAACAGAGACGATACCTCCATGGCAATTGATCTCTACCACATCTTCCCGTGTGAACGTTTTTGGTCCTCTCATGAGCGAAAGCATTACTTCTTCTACGACCTGCCCCGTCTTTGGATCAATCAAGTGGCCATAATGGATCGTATGACTGGCCATCTCTGTTAACGACCTTTTCGACGGAGTCTGAAAAATGCGGTCAGCAATATCTACTGCTTCTTCACCGCTAAGGCGGACGATAGCAATCGCTCCTTCTCCCATCGGTGTCGAAATAGCGGCAATTGTATCAAGATCCAACTTTTCTCACCTCTTCCTTCAACATACTATCTATAAAAAAGTGCATGATCTTTATTCTCAAATCATTAGATTAACACACGCAAGACGATTTAAAAAGAAGGCTGGATTGTCCACAGCCTTCTTTTTAATCTTATCCATTTTAACTTATTCACGTGTGGATAACAATAACTACGCAGTCTCATTTATGGAATAAAAAGTAATAAACTACTAATTAAAAGTAAATAAATGGTATATATATGCTCTTTTTCTGAAAAAATAAATTTATCCACATGTGATTAATTGACTCTCACAATAAAAAAGGCCTTCCCGATCCTTCTTTTCTCCTGAAGAAAAGAATTTTTCGGGAAGGCCTCTATTTGTTTTTAGGCGCAATGACTACATAGCGGTTTGGTTCTGTGCCTTCTGAAAATGTACGTACCTGAGAGTTACCAGCAAGTGCAGCATGGATAACTTTTCGCTCGGCAGCTGGCAATGGTTCGAGACGAACAGGCTTTCCTGTTGATCCTGCTTTCTCAGCCATTCGTCCTGCCAGAGTAGTAAGCGACTCTTCTCTTCTTTTTCGATAATCTCCAGCGTCAAGCTTAAAATGTATAAACTCTTTTGAATGATGGTTAATGACGAGCTGGGTGAGCTGCTGCAAAGAATTTAATGTTTGTCCTCTTTTTCCAATTAACAGGGCAATTTTTTCACCGGAAAGTGAAAAAGTAACTTGTTTTCCTTGCTTTTGCACATGGATGTTTGGATGTACGCCTAAATGGGCTGCAATAGATAAAATGTAATCTTTCGCTTCACTGATCGGATCTGGCTTGCGTCTTACTCTCACGGAAGCTGGGCGCTGACCGAACAGGCCAAACAATCCTTTTTTTCCTTCGTCCAAAATGTCAATTTCAACTTGTTCTTCTGTTGCTTTTAATTGCTTTAAAGCAGACTGAAGAGCTTCTTCAACAGTTTGACCGACAGCCGTAATCTCTTTCATCCATCCCCCTCCTAGTCATTAACTGAAGTGGTCTTACTAACACCAGGCCGGTTGATAATCAATGTTTGTACGATCATAAACACGTTACCTACTACCCAATACAACGACAAAGCAGCTGGTAAATTGACAGCAAATACAATAATCATAATTGGCATTAGCCAAAGCATCATAGCCATTTGTGGGTTCTGGTTCATTGCTCCAGCCATCATCAACTTTTGTTGTAGGAACGTTGTGATTCCCGCAACAAGCGGAAGGACAAAGAAAGGGTCTGGAGAACCTAAATCAAACCATAAAAAAGTATCTTGTTTAATTGCCTCTGTACGCATGATTGCCTGATAAAATCCAAAAATAATCGGCATTTGTATAATCAGCGGAAAACAGCCGGCGAGAGGATTTACCCCATGCTTTTGGAAAAGTGCCATTGTTTCCTGCTGCATTTTTTGCTGGGTCACAGCATCTTTTGACTTGTACTTTTCTTTGATCTTTTGCATTTCAGGCTGTAAAATTTGCATGGCTTTCGTATTTTTCGTTTGTTTGATCATCAGTGGTAAAATAATAAGTCGAATGATGATTGTAACGATAACGATCGCCCAGCCATAGCTGCCAACTGCCTCGGCAGTCTTTGTAATAACGACTGAAAGCGGATACACCACAAACTCATTCCAAAAACCTTTGCTGTCCGGCGTAATTTCTTTATTTACCTCTGTACAGCCGGCAAGCAGTACGGTGGTCACTGCTAAAAGAATTAGAGTGATCATCTTTCTATTCAAACGCTTCTCCCCCCCTGTCAGTTCTATACGGCGCCCCTTTTCTAAAAAGCCACCCATTTATTCTATTTTATTTTTTTACAATTTTTACTCATGTCGTTGTGTTCTTTGGTTGATTGCCTTTGCCCGCTTCAGCACATGAATGAGACTTTTTTTTACTTCCTTGCTATTCATCTCAGCAGCTGGCTTGCGGGCAATGACAATAAAATCGTATCCCGGCAGAATTTCTTCTTTTAATTCTGTAAAGCTTTGTCTGATGTATCGCTTAATCCGGTTGCGTATAACTGCATTGCCAACCTTCTTGCTGACAGACAACCCGATCCGGAAAGGAACAGCTAAATCTTTTCTATACATGTACACCACAAATTGACGATTGGCAAAAGACTTTCCGCCCTTGAAAACGGATTGAAACTCACTGTCTTTTTTTATGCGGAATGTTTTTTTCATTAGTCTATCACCTTTTCTTCGCCATTTTTTCTAAAAAAAAGACCACTGAGATTTTTCAGTGGCTTATGCAGATAATACTTTTCTTCCTTTAGCACGACGGCGAGCTAGAACGCGACGGCCATTTTTAGAGCTCATACGGCTGCGAAATCCGTGAACTTTACTTCTTTTACGTTTATTTGGTTGGTAAGTTCTTTTCATTATAAAACACCTCCCTGAGGAATGGAAAATTTAACGTTAAAGACAGTCTTTTTGATTATAAAGATGAACTCTTTTCCTGTCAATACCTAAACACAAAGCAAAAAATACCTCTTTTCCCCAAAAAGTCATTCTTCTTGCCATCATTTGATCTTATTTTTTTATTTAAGAAGACACTTAAGACACTTAACCAGGAAAACAGGCTTGTCCATAAGTCCACAAGCACTTTTCGAACAGCTGTGGATAAATTTCGACAGTTTTTTCTTATACACAGATGTTGCTGACAAGTTTTACACAAATGCGCCCCCTGTGGAAAAGTTTTTTTGCACAGGATGTAGTAGTTGTGGATAAATTTTATAGAGCATTGCATGAAAGCTCTTTTTCTGCTATCATTACTTTGTTTTCACTCTGAATAAGTATTTTTATAGTCTGACTTATCCACAATTGTGAATAAAGTGTTGATAAGTTATTCAACCTCTTTGTATAAAAATGTCCACAAGCTGTTAACAATGTCGAAAAACTATTTTTTTCTTATTTATATATTTAACCACACTCAAACGATTGCATAAATATAAATTCAGATAAAAAACTGTTATATAACAAACAAATTTTATCAGGAGGAGGGGGCCTCATGGAAAATATCGATGATCTGTGGAATAAAGCGTTGGAAAACATAGAGAAAAAAATTAGCAAGCCCAGCTTTGATACGTGGCTGAAATCTACAAAAGCACATTCCTTGCATGGTGATTCTATTACTATTTCAGCTCCAAACGATTTTGCAAGAGACTGGCTCGAAGGGCATTATTCGCAATTAATCTCAGGCGTTCTTGGTGAAATCACTGGAGAAGAGCTGTCCGTGAAATTCATCATTCCGGAAAATCAGGCGTCTGAAGACTACGAAATGCCGATGCCTAATAAACCAAAAAAGAAAGAAGAAATACACGACTTTCCACAAAGCATGCTTAATCCCAAGTACACATTCGACACTTTCGTTATCGGCTCGGGCAACCGTTTTGCTCATGCCGCTTCGCTTGCTGTAGCGGAAGCGCCAGCAAAAGCTTATAATCCACTGTTTATTTATGGGGGAGTGGGACTTGGCAAAACACACTTAATGCATGCGATTGGCCATTATGTACTTGAACATAATCCTAACGCCAAAGTCGTTTACCTATCTTCTGAAAAATTCACAAATGAATTTATTAATTCAATCAGGGATAACAAAGCAGTCGAGTTCCGGAATCGCTATCGCAATGTAGATATATTGCTAATAGATGATATTCAATTCCTTGCCGGAAAAGAATCCACTCAAGAGGAATTTTTCCATACGTTTAATACACTTCACGAAGAAAGCAAGCAGATTATCATTTCCAGCGACCGGCCGCCCAAAGAAATTCCAACGCTTGAGGATCGCCTGCGCTCTCGGTTTGAATGGGGATTGATTACTGATATTACACCGCCGGATTTAGAAACGAGAATTGCGATTTTACGCAAAAAAGCGAAAGCAGATAACCTTGATATCCCTAATGAGGTTATGCTTTATATCGCTAATCAAATTGATACTAATATTCGAGAGCTTGAAGGCGCGCTCATTCGCGTAGTCGCCTATTCTTCGCTGATTAATAAAGATATTAACGCGGATCTTGCAGCAGAAGCGCTCAAGGACATTATTCCTAGCTCAAAGCCAAAAGTGATTACCATCCAGGAAATCCAAAAAGTAGTCGGTGAGCAGTACAATGTTAAGCTTGAAGATTTTAAAGCTAAGAAGCGGACAAAATCCATTGCGTTCCCAAGGCAAATCGCCATGTATTTATCTCGTGAGCTGACCGACTTTTCCCTTCCTAAAATCGGTGAAGAATTTGGAGGAAGAGATCACACAACCGTTATTCATGCCCACGAAAAAATTTCTAAGCTGCTCGATACTGATAATCAGCTACAATCTAAAGTGAAAGAAATACAAAGTATTTTAAACTCTTAATAGTGTGCATAACTTTTCATGGGTTACAAACAGTCTGTCCACATGTGGATAGACTGTCTTGCTTTTGTTTTTTTGGATTATCCACATATTCACAGGACCTAGTACTATTACTATTATTTTTTTAAATATAAAATTATTATTATATGCAGCAGCTATAAACATTATGCTTGAATAATGAAAGGAGAAAAAAATGAAGTTTGCTATTCAAAAAGACCGCTTTGCTCAAAGCGTTCAAGACGTTTTAAAAGCCATTAGCTCCAGAACAACGATTCCGATTTTAACTGGGATTAAAATTGATGCGACTGAAGAAGGAATTAAGTTAACTGGAAGTGATTCTGACATTTCTATCGAATCTTTTATTCCAAAAGAAGAAGAGGGAAAGATTATTGTAGAGATTCAGCAAACAGGTTCCATCGTGCTGAATGCCCGTTTTTTCAATGAAATCGTGAAAAAACTGCCTTCTGAAAAAGCTGAAATTGAAGTAGTTTCTTCTTTTCAAACAGTCATTCGCTCCGGCCAGGCTGAATTTAATTTGAACGGGCTTGATCCTGATGAGTATCCTCATTTGCCTCAAATTGAGGAAGGGGAAGTCTTTAAATTGCCGACCGATTTACTTAAAGCCTTAATTCGACAAACTGTCTTCGCAGTGTCCACCTCAGAAACACGCCCAATCTTGACAGGTGTCAACTGGAAGATGGAAGAGGGACAATTAATTTGCATTGCAACAGACAGCCATCGGCTTGCTTGGAGAAAAGCATCAGTAGAAACCAATTCGAATGCTGAATATAACATCGTGATCCCAGGAAAAAGCTTGAATGAGCTAAGCAAAATCCTTGATGATTCACAGGAGCTTGTAGAAATTGTTATCACAGACAATCAAGTTCTTTTCCGGGCCAAGCATCTATTGTTCTATTCCCGTCTACTCGAAGGGAACTATCCGGATACTAGTCGCTTGATTCCAACCGACCACAAAACAAAGCTCGAGTTAAATACAAAAGATTTTTTACAGGCTATTGATAGAGCCTCCTTGTTGGCAAGAGAAGGACGCAACAACGTTGTTAAATTGTCAATGATTGATGAAGGAATGATTGAGATTTCTTCTAATTCTCCAGAAATCGGCAAGGTAACAGAGCAAGTAAAAAGCCGTGAAATGGAAGGGGAAGAAATTAAGATCTCTTTTAGTGCCAAATACATGATGGATGCGTTAAAGGTATTAGAGGGGACAGAAATCAATATCCAATTTACCGGAGCTATGAGACCATTTGTGATTCGTCCTGAAAATGATGATTCTATTTTGCAGCTTATTTTGCCTGTTCGTACGTATTAATTTGCTGCATAGAGTGAACAATAGGAAAAACTGAGAAAGAAGAGGCTGTTTCATGAAATGGGCAGCCTTCTTTCGTTTGTTTCTTCTTTGTGTTAAGGGCAAAAATTTAGTAAAATAAAGTATTAGAGAATTCATTCGAAAGCAGTGAAAAAAATGGATAAAAAAGTAGCCATCGAAACAGAATACATTCCTTTGGGCCAATTTTTAAAGCTTGCGGATATCATTCAAACAGGAGGTATGGCCAAATGGTTCTTAAGTGAACATGAGGTTTATATCAATGGAGAACTTGACCAGCGAAGAGGAAGAAAACTGCGTGTAGGCGACCGGGTGGAGATTCCAGGGACTGGCAGTTTTGAAGTTGTTGGTTTATAAAACAAAAGGATGTTTTGCATATGCACTTAACGGATTTGTCTTTGGAAAACTACCGGAACTATGCTTCTTTAAATATTGAATTCGAAAATAAGGTAAATGTTTTTCTCGGAGAAAACGCTCAGGGGAAAACAAATGTGATTGAATCGATTTTTGTGCTGGCTATGGCCAAATCTCATCGTACCTCTAACGATAAAGATTTAATTCGCTGGGAGACAGAGTATGCTAAAATAAAAGGAAGAGTGGAAAAAACTCAGGGTTCTGTGCCGTTAGAGTTAATCATTTCAAAAAAGGGCAAAAAAGCAAAATGCAATCATCTTGAGCAGCAGCGTCTAAGTCAGTATATAGGCAATATGAATGTTGTCATGTTTGCCCCTGAAGATCTTCACCTTGTCAAGGGCAATCCCCAAGTGAGAAGGCGTTTTATTGATATGGAAATAGGCCAGGTATCTCCTGTCTATCTTCATGATATCAGCCAGTATTACAAAATATTGCAGCAGCGGAATCGTTACTTAAAGCAGCTGCAAATAAAGAAAACGAGTGATCTAACCATGTTGGAGGTTTTTACAGATCAGCTAATACAGCTGGCTGTAAAGATTGTCAGAAAAAGATTTGATTTTATTCAGTTGCTGCAAGGCTGGGCACAGTCGATTCATTCAGGCATCTCCCGTGGAGGAGAAACGTTAAATATTTTGTATGAGCCGTCTATTAATGTATCAGAAGAGGACGATCCGTCTAAAATGATTCATATGTTCGAAGAAAAGTTTCATATGCAGCAGCAAAAAGAAATAGAGCGGGGAATCACAATGTTTGGCCCGCATCGCGATGATCTTATCTTCCAGGTCAACGGAAAAAATGTGCAAACATTTGGCTCCCAAGGCCAACAGCGAACAACGGCTTTGTCTGTCAAGCTGGCGGAAATCGAACTGATTCATTCTGAAATCAAGGAATATCCGATTCTTCTACTTGATGATGTTTTGTCGGAACTTGATGATTATCGCCAATCCCATTTATTGAATACGATACAAGGAAAAGTCCAAACCTTTGTAACGACGACGAGCACGGAAGGGATTCATCATCAGACATTGCAGGAAGCTTCGACATTTGCAGTGGAGAACGGAACGATCTCGCAAGTGAAGTGAACAGCATAGGAAACTCAACCTGGCTGTTAGTATAACCGAGAAACAGACCTTTATTCTTCGGATTGTTAACAATTATTTGATCAGCCTGACAGTTTAAGAAGCAAACTTTATCTATAATTTCAAAGAATAAGTTTTTATTCTTTTTATCTTATACATGAAGAAGTAAACATATGAAAATTATTTTCAAAAGTCTGTCGGTAAGCAATGGACCATTAGACTTTTGGAAGAAAGAGCAGGTGAACGGATTTGACTATGGAACAACCTAATACAGCTAACCAGCCTTCCTATGATGAGAACCAGATACAGGTACTCGAAGGCCTTGAAGCCGTTCGTAAGCGGCCGGGAATGTATATTGGTTCAACGAGTGGAAAAGGTCTTCACCATCTCGTCTGGGAAATTGTTGATAATAGTATTGATGAGGCACTCGCAGGATATTGTGACAAAATCCGAGTGATTATTGAAGAAGATAACAGCATTACAGTAAAAGATAACGGACGTGGAATTCCGGTTGGTATTCAGGAGCAGACAGGACGTCCGGCAGTAGAGGTTATTTTAACTGTGCTGCATGCCGGCGGGAAATTCGGCGGCGGAGGCTATAAAGTTTCGGGTGGTCTTCATGGTGTAGGGGCTTCCGTTGTTAATGCGCTATCCGAAGAACTTGAAGTGTTTGTTCACCTCAATAACAATATTTATTACCAATGCTACAAACGCGGAGTTCCACAAGAAGATCTTAAAATTATTGGCGAAACAGATTATACGGGAACGACTATTCATTTTAAGCCGGACAAGGAGATTTTTACGGAAACGACGGTCTATGAATACGATACGTTAGCGAACCGTTTGCGTGAACTTGCTTTCCTTAATCGTGGCATCACCATTATTATTGAGGATCGTCGTGAAGAAGGAAAAATGAATGAATATCATTATGAGGGCGGTATTAAATCCTACGTAGAGCATTTGAATCGGAAAAAAGAAGTCGTTCATAGCGAACCAATTTACGTGGAAGGCATGAAAGATGGAATTTCTGCTGAAATTGCTCTGCAGTACAACGAAGGGTTTGCGAGCAATGTATACTCATTCGCTAACAACATTAACACATATGAAGGCGGCACACATGAGTCGGGCTTTAAAACTGCTTTAACGCGTGTGATCAATGATTACGCGCGTAAAAACGGTTTAGTTAAAGACGGCGAAACCAATCTATCAGGGGAAGATGTCAGAGAAGGATTAACAGCCATTATCTCTATTAAGCATCCTGATCCGCAATTTGAAGGACAAACCAAAACAAAACTTGGTAACTCTGAGGCTCGTGCAGTAACAGATGCTGTTTTCTCTGCCCATTTTGAAACCTTTATGCTTGAAAACCCGGCAGTTGCCAAAAAAATTGTTGAAAAAGGCTTAATGGCTGCCCGTGCGCGGATGGCAGCTAAAAAAGCAAGAGAGTTGACGCGCAGAAAGAGCGCGTTGGAAGTATCCAGTCTTCCTGGAAAGCTGGCCGATTGTTCATCTCGTGATCCTGAAATCAGTGAACTGTTCGTAGTTGAAGGTGACTCAGCCGGTGGATCAGCCAAACAGGGCCGTGACCGTCATTTTCAGGCTATCCTGCCGCTTCGCGGAAAAATTATTAACGTCGAGAAAGCACGTCTCGATAAGATTTTATCGAACAACGAAATTCGCATGATTATTACAGCTCTCGGCACGGGAATCGGTGATGAGTTTGACATCTCCAAAGCCCGTTACCATAAGCTTGTTATCATGACAGATGCGGACGTTGATGGTGCCCATATCCGGACGCTGATGCTTACTTTCCTCTTCCGTTACATGCGTCAGCTGATTGAAGCGGGATATGTTTACATTGCTCAACCGCCGCTATATAAAGTGATGCAAGGTAAGCGTGTTGAATATGCGTACAATGACCGCCAGCTCGATGAAATTCTCGCAAGTCTTCCGGAAAATGCGAAGCCTGGACTGCAGCGCTATAAAGGACTTGGAGAAATGAATGCAGAGCAGCTATGGGATACAACGATGAATCCAGATACGAGAACCTTGCTTCAAGTTAGTTTGGAAGATGCCATTGAAGCAGATGAAACGTTTGAAATCTTGATGGGTGATCGTGTCGAGCCACGCCGGCAGTTTATCGAAGAAAATGCCCTTTATGTGAAAAACTTGGACATCTAATTTTGAGGAAAAGCCGTCCGTAAAAGAGAAAAAGGGAACGAGCAGGATAGATTTTTGTCTATCCTGTCTGTCTTTTTTCTAGCGGCCAAAGTTATTATTCATACATTAAAAAGTTCATTAAAGGAGGTTCTTTTACATGGCTGAAACGCCTCAATCCAGAGTAACAGAAATCAATATTAGCCAAGAGATGCGCTCATCATTTTTGGATTATGCTATGAGTGTTATCGTTGCCCGGGCACTCCCGGATGTTCGAGATGGCTTAAAGCCCGTTCATCGCCGGATACTTTATGCGATGAATGACTTAGGGATGACAGCTGACAAAGCATATAAGAAGTCTGCCCGTATCGTCGGGGAAGTAATTGGTAAGTACCATCCTCACGGTGACTCTGCTGTGTATGAAACGATGGTACGTATGGCGCAAGATTTTAACTATCGCTACATGCTTGTAGATGGCCACGGGAATTTCGGTTCGATTGATGGAGACTCTGCTGCCGCGATGCGTTATACGGAAGCGCGTATGTCTAAGATATCAATGGAATTATTGCGGGATATTACGAAAGATACGATTGATTATAAAGATAACTATGATGGTTCAGAAAGGGAGCCTGAGGTTCTTCCGTCACGTTTCCCTAATCTGCTCGTCAATGGTACATCGGGTATTGCAGTTGGAATGGCGACAAATATTCCTCCCCATCAGCTTGGAGAGATCATTGATGGGTTGATTGCTTTTAGTAAAAATGAAGACATGTCTGTGTTGGAAATTATGGAACACATTCCAGGTCCTGATTTCCCAACTGGCGGAATGATTATGGGAAGAAGCGGAATTCGCCGCGCATATGAAACTGGGAAAGGTTCCTTAGTTATTAGAGCAAAGGTAGACATTGAACAGCGGGCGAACGGCAAAGAAACGATCATTGTTAATGAGTTGCCTTATCAGGTGAATAAAGCAAGACTGATTGAAAAAATTGCTGAGCTTGTACGTGATAAACGCATTGATGGCATTACTGATTTGCGGGATGAATCGGACCGTAATGGGATGCGGATTGTGATGGAAATCCGCCGCGATGCCAATGCCAATGTTATCCTTAACAATTTATATAAACACACGGCTATGCAAACAAGCTTTGGTATTAATTTGCTGGCACTGGTCGACGGTCAGCCACGTGTATTAAGCATAAAAGAGTGCCTGCATCATTATTTAGAGCATCAGCGGGTAATTATTCGTCGCCGTACAGAATTTGAATTAAGAAAAGCGGAAGCAAGAGCCCACATTTTAGAAGGGTTGAGAATTGCTCTTGACCATATTGATGAAATTATCAGCTTAATTCGTAGCTCTCAAACGACTGAAATTGCTAAAAATGGACTAATGGAGCAGTTTTCTCTGTCAGAGAAGCAGGCGCAAGCTATTCTTGATATGCGTTTGCAGCGTTTAACTGGACTAGAAAGAGAGAAAATTGAAGAAGAGTATCAAAATTTAATTCAATTAATTGGAGAATTAAAAGCCATTTTAGCTGACGATGAAAAAATTCTTGGAATTATTCGTGACGAGTTATTGGAAATTAAAGAGAAGTTCAATGATACACGCCGCACAGAAATCATGGATGCCGGCGTGGAAGATATCATGGATGAAGATTTAATTCCTCGTGAGCAGATTGTTCTTACTTTGACCCATAACGGTTATATTAAGCGCCTTCCTGCTTCTACTTACCGCAGTCAAAGACGTGGAGGACGCGGTATACAAGGCATGGGGACGAATGAAGATGACTTTGTTGAGCATCTGCTGACTACTTCCACTCACGATACTATTCTTTTCTTTACAAATAAAGGGAAGGTCTATCGTTTGAAAGGATATCAAATTCCTGAATTTAGCCGCACAGCTAAGGGGATCCCAATAATCAATCTGTTGGAAGTGGAGAAGGATGAGTGGGTCAATGCGATGATCCGTGTCGAGCAATTTGACGCCGATGCCTTCTTATTCTTTGCAACAAAATCAGGGATCGTCAAACGTACGCAACTAACGGAGTTTGCCAATATCCGAACCAATGGATTACGAGCTCTTAATTTAAGAGAAGATGATGAGCTAATATCTGTGCGGCTGACTGATGGTCACCAGCACATCGTAATAGGTACGCGCGATGGCATGATGATTCGTTTTGAAGAAGAAAATGTTCGTCAAATGGGACGGGTGTCGACTGGAGTCAGGGGAATCAGATTGTCGCCTGACGATTGTGTGGTAGGCATGGAACTCCTCCATGAAAATGATTATGTTCTTATTGTGACGGAGAACGGTTATGGAAAACGGACGCCAGAAAAAGATTACCGCATCCAGACAAGAGGCGGTAAAGGATTGAAAACATGTAATATTACGAGCAAAAATGGACCGCTTGTTGCTATCAAAACAGTGAGTGGAAAAGAAGATTTAATGCTGATTACAGTTGGCGGTGTCCTTATTAGAATGGATATAGAAGATATCTCCATTACCGGCCGAAATACGCAAGGGGTGAAGCTTATCCGTTTGCAGGATGAAGAGACGGTAGCTACTGTAACAAAAATAGCTAAAGAGGAAGAAGAGGAATTAATGGATTCCCTTTCTGATCAAGATATAAATGAAACTCATAAAGAAGTGGAATAAAAGCCGGTTTTACCGGCTTTTTTTATTTCTAATCTATCCAATATTTGTTAGAATATAAGTAAAAAAACCTGGGGGAAAAGAAGGATGTACGTGAAGGTAGAGGATTTAAGAGAGGGAAACGTACTGCTGGACGATGTCATGGGGAAAACCCCTGTGCCGTTAATGGCAAAGGAAACCACTTTAACAAGCTGGCACATTAAAATACTTAAAGCATTCTTAATTAACGAAGTTGCCATTACAGAGGGACCTTCAATGGAGATGACTGTGGAAAAAGAAGTAACGGAAGAGAAAAAAGATTACCAAGCAGCCCCGCCTTCAGTCAAACAAACAGACTTCTTCCAGAATTATCTTCAAAGTGTAGAAGAGCATAATAAAGAATTTCAAAAGTGGCGAGCAGGGGGAGGGATAGACATTGTTAAAATCCGTGAAATTATCCTACCATTGCTCGAAAGGGTAATAAGCAACCCTGAATTACTTTTAGAGCTGATAAATTATGCGGAGAAAGAGAAGTACTTTTCCCACCATGCTATCTCAACTGGACTGTTAAGCGGTGGAATGGCTGTGCAGCTAAATTATGAAAAAGGAACGATTGTTCAGGCAGCTCTTGCCGGTACACTAGCTGATTGTGGAATGGCGAAAATTGACCCGCGCATTTTGTTGAAAGAAAAGGCATTAACGGCTGGGGAAAGAAAAGAAATTCATGATCATCCACTCGCAAGTTACAAGATGGTTAAAGATATTAGCCTCTTAAAGCCAGAGACCAAACTAGCTATTTTTCAACATCATGAAAGAATGGATGGGTCTGGGTATGTGAATGGGATAAAAGGAGACAAGCTGTTGCCGGTTTCACGTATTGTTGCTTTAGCAGATGTTTTTCATGCCATGACGACAGACCGTCCATATCGGAAAAGGCAGCTCCCGTTTAAGGTGCTCGAAATGTTCAGGGAGGATTTCTTTGGGCAGTTTGATTTGTCCGTGGTTAAATCATTAACGACTCTTTTTACTAAGCTTCCTGCTGGGACAGTTGTTCAGTTATCAGACGGACAAGTTGCTACTATTGTTTTTATGAAACAACAATATCCTACAAGACCGTTGTTACAGTTACAGAAGAGTGAAACGATTTTAGATCTTGAGAAAAGAAGAGATCTTTACATCGAAAAAATTCTTTAGTGCCACGACGACTGCTCTGAAAGCTAGCCTCAGCTTTCAGAGTCTTTTTTCTTCTTTGCTGGATTTTGTGCTGGCCTGAGTCTTAATTATTAATTATTTCCATGAAACGTTATCAAGAAAGTGCATATACTAAATAATTTATAAAAAAGTTAATGAATTGTATTGACCAACAAGTTTAAAGGTGATATATTATAAAAGTCGCTTGATTGCGACGCAATAATTGAACATTGAAAACTGAACAAAATACATGCCAGTAAGTTAATTCTTATTTTTAAAACATGAGCAAGTCAAACAATCTTTTTGGAGAGTTTGATCCTGGCTCAGGACGAACGCTGGCGGCGTGCCTAATACATGCAAGTCGAGCGGACTTG
>NZ_JBIQDP010000012.1:0-147930 GCF_045370945.1 Pseudobacillus sp. 179-B 2D1 NHS | reverse complement strand
AAGGGCTTTAAAACTACCGAAAAATCAAAAGGGGTTCGGAATAAGACTATTCCGAACCCCTTTTGTCGACAAACTGAAGCCATTCACCTTTTGTGAATGGCTTTTCTAATATGAATTAGTTAAGTTTAAAGACGCATCATCGATCAAGTTTAAATGTCAATCGTTGCTCCATAGCCAACCTCGCGATGAATAGTGATTCTTCCATCATGAACTTTAATGATGTTATTGGCCATGCCCAATCTTAGTTCGGATCCTCTATGTGCTGATCCAGTGTTGGTTCCGCGAATAAATCTTAAAAAATGAAACAAATCCTGTTTTAAGAAATTCCCTTATTTTTTCTTGGGACAATATCTGCAGCATGGTCAAAGTAGAAAGTGCGTTTCCCTTTTTTTAACATGACCAAAACGGCATGAATGCATAAAGTCAGCCACATGATGCTAACAAACGTGAAGATAGCCACTGTTACCCATACATGAATAGCGTAAAAGTGAGATTCTATTTCTAATTTAATGTGATCGAGAAGGTTAAGTGACATAGATGCCAGCCAAGGTAAATATAAGGCAACGGTTCTTTTTAGCATAGCTTGCCATGAAGGGATATCCCCCTCCAAATTCGCGAGTTTAAATCGCATTATACTTGTTCCGATTGTTTTTCCTCCCCATAGGAGAGGCAAAACAAAGTACAGCACCACAAAGCCAACTGTTGTATATATCATTTCTGCGAATCCACTTGATGTGAATAGTCCGACTGTGAAAGTAAACGTTAACTTAATGACAATATAATCTATAAGTACAGCAAGTAATTGCGACAGCGGCGGCACTAGAGGGCTCTTCTGCATTTTTTCCGCTTTCGCCAATAGTTTTTCCTTGGAAGGAAATAAAGCCAATATGACTGGAGCCACAAGAAAACCAAAGAGCGCACCTGTACTATTTAACATTAAATCGTCAACATCAAATAAACGATAGGGGCATTTATAAATTCCATAAATTCCAGTAACCTGTGTTATTTCGTAAAAGAGAGACAGGGCAAATCCTAAAGCTAATGCCTTTTTCCAATATTGTTTTTCTTTGAAAAAGTATCTCAAATATACGCCAAAAGGAAGTAATAATAGAAAATTAAATGCTGCCTGCCAGAAGGCACTTTGATTGAATATCTGAATATACGACCTCGGTTGTGACCAAATAATTGAACTGCTTTTAAAAATATCTCCTATAAAGGTGAATGGCTTTAATGAATAATAAATGGTATCTGGTGATTGAAAAGCACAAGTATTCCTAGTTGATGGAAGCGGCAGGAGAACTAAAAATAGTGCTGATAGCATATAGAAAATAAACGAGTAAACAACAATGGAAGCCCAAATACTAAAATATCCATACTTTCGATAGCTATATACCAGCCAGGGAATGACAAGTAGATAACCCAATACACCAAACATAATAAAGGCGGTCATGATCGGTTGGATATATACAGACATACATACACCTCTTTTTGCTCAGTATACTTTGAATCAATTTAAAAAGCAGGCAAAATGCGCTGATATTTACGCATCTTGTCTGCCTTATTATTGTTTAATTGGATACAAGATATTCATAGCGCAATTTTAAAGTAATTAGATAAGTCATTAGGCTGGCATGGTAAAATTAGGTGTAATTTTCCTGTTTTATTAATGAGGGGAGGCACCCAATTTATGAAGCTAACAATTTTGCATATAGAAGATGATCAAGAAATTGGCTCATGGGTAAGCAAATTTTTAACAGAACGTGGATATGAAGTCATTTGGATTACGTCTGGTCATGAGGCAATGAAGCATATGGAACGGGCTGATCTTGTTATCTTGGATATTATGTTGCCGGGGTTAGATGGTTATACAATCGGTCAGCGTCTGAAGAAGAAATACCCGAATACACCAATTATGATGCTATCGGCAAGAACTTCTATGGAAGATAAGTTACAGGGGCTCAGTTTCGCGGATGATTATATGACAAAGCCGTATCATCCTGATGAGTTAGCTGCCCGTATTCAAGTACTAGTAAGGCGATTAGGAGTTATTGCACCAGAAAATATCGAGGTTATGCATTTACGAATTGATCAGAAGTCAAATCGGATCATCAATACAATTTCTAAGGAAGATATTATTTTGACGGGAAAACAATTTCATATATTTATGTATTTATTAGACCACTTGAATCAAATATTGACGAAAAAACAAATTTACGAAGCAGTGTGGGGAGATGCTTATATTGAAAGGGATAAAACATTAATGGTTCACATACGCCATTTGCGTGAAAAAATTGAGTTGGACACAAGCAATCCGCAAATCATTGAAACAATCCGAGGGCTTGGATATAGGATGAAATCATGAATATCATACAATCTTTAATGACGAGATATTTGTTTCTTATTTTATTTGCCCTCGTCCTTTTTCCTCTTATTCCAGCCATTTATTATTCCCCTCTTCTGTTCAATAAAGGATTATACGATCCAAAGGAAATAGAAGCTATATGGAAGCGGGAAGCAGTTGAATTAGATGGCAAGGAAGCGAAGATAATTCATCATCGTCTTCAGTCTATAAAAAATAAGTATCCAAAGGCTAAGGTTTTCTGGGTAAATGGAAGTGGCGAATCTAGATTTATTGGAAAGAGGTCTGCCGATATTCCTGAAAATTGGACATTTACCGATTCTCTTATATTTATGGAGGAAAGCAAGTTTCATGTGGATACGTTTTTACAAAATAAAAACCCTCAAAATGTATATACCATTACGGCATTAATAGGAAACGATCCTAGACAAGGGATAATGGTTCTTCAAGTTCCAATTACTGATACAAACCTTGGCAGTATTTCTCTATACAAAGACTTTCCATTTATCATATTTTTTATTTCTGTTAGTGGAGCTTTTTTATTAATCTCTTGGTTTTTCTTCTTTAATATACGCAACCGGCTTGTTAAGCTTCAATTTGCGATGTCTGAAACGGGAGATGAAGGTATCCCTGATGAAGTCGGGATTAGAAAAATGGACGAGATTGGAAGGCTTGAAGGTGCTTTTAACGAGATGATCAACCAGTTGAAATGCAGCAGGGATAGAGAGAAAGAGGAAGAAAATCTTAGGAAACAGCTAATCGCCAATATGTCTCATGACTTGCGAACACCCTTAACAGTCATGAGACAGCACGTATATTCCGCAAAGAAGTACCCAGCATCCTCTGCAGTAATAGAATCACTTCAAATTGTTGAAAACAAACTGGATGATATGGACAAAATGATCAACAATCTTCTTTCTTACACACTGCTTTCAGCTGGTAAACATCCGATTGAAATGCGAGACACGGATATATTGGATGAAGTTCGGAAAGTTATAGCGGAATGGTATCCTATATTTGAACGGTATAAGTTTGACATAGATATTGATTTACCGGAAAGATCGCTGATATGGAAGGTAGACCCTATTTGGTTTAAAAGTATTTTGGATAATTTAATTCAAAATGTTACTCGGCATGCTCGTTCAGGGCGATATATTGGAATTCAGGCGGTTGAATGTCATGGCTCCACTTTCATTGTCATTAGGGACAGGGGGGAAGGGTTTAATCATGAATCTGAAGATAAAGGTGCCGGAATTGGGCTATCAATTGTTTCGCTTATGATGAAGGAAATGAATTTAGATTGGGAAATTGCCACTTCCTCGGAGGGAACCAGCATTTATTTGGGCATGAAAACTTAAACAAAACTTAAACAAGAAGTCATCTTAATGAACACCTTTGCAGTATATCCTTTTTATAAATAACAAATAGAAAGGATTGTGTTCAAATGGAGATGAGTACTCAAAAAATGAGAATGAGAAGAGAGAATGTCTTTTGAACTTAAAACATGAGAAACAATTAAAGTCAGAAATAGCTGACAAAACTTATTTGACTAAAGGATGGGGCTATACTGCAGCTCTTGCACTGTTGCCGTATGCGATTTTAAAATCGCTTTGGGCATGGGGATCAACGGTAGGAATTGAAACAAAACAAGCTCTACGAGATGTAGCAGGATTTGGCGATGCCTTAAAGGAAGGACCTGCTTTTCTATTTACGTTATATACCATCGGAATAGACTTCACCGCTGTCTTAGCAATACTGGCATCTTTATTTGCTTTAGCTCTTGTGACTTCTTGGGGGGAGAAACTGCCAAAATGGTTGTTAATCTTATCAGGGTGGTCAGTTGGGGTGTTGACAGTTCTAGTTAGCTTCTTGACAGCTCTTCAATTTTTGGGAGTGCTTCCTAAAGGATACACCGAAGGGTTAGCCACTTGGGTGTATGTAGTAACGTATGGAGGATTGTTCTTGTGGGGAGTAACTGTATTTATAGCAACTTTGTCGTTCCAGCATCGGATTAAAAACAAATAATTTCATAAAGATAAAGGATATTTTAAGCGATAACCTACTTCCAGAGCTTATCTTGAATACCCCTTTCAGTGTCCAAAAACACTTAACACTGAAAGGGGATTTGATGGTTGCCATCTCAAGGTACTTGAGCGCAGTACAGAATTAAAAGTGGTTGGCGCAGGTCTGGGTCTTAGTTCCAACGCTTGGAAAGGGATCGTGCGTTTGGGAACTATCGATGATTTAGAAATAAAATGCCGCCTCATAAAAAGCATGAAATTCCTTGATCAAAAAGGAGATCTGATAAGCGAAATGGATATTGAATGCTTAAACCATAAATATAAGGAAAAAGTCAGTTAGGGAGAATAAACATGAGCTTTAGAAGAGAGTCAAAAATTTTAGAAATCCCCAAATGGGGGGATATTTACATAAGTCCTGAGAAAGTGCCTTCGCCGTTCATGTAACTAAAGAAGAAAGAGATGCTATTTATTTAGATAGTTTTCTATGGCATTTAGGTAGTTGGAAAGCTGTTAATTTTTCTGCTAAAGATGAAGCTGTAGAATTTTTTGAAAAAAGAGCACTTAAATTTAAAAGACAAATATCTATGCATTTTCATTAAAAAGAGATTTTCAAAAATAAAAGAATACCCATCAGTAACTTTTTTTAATAGATGAGTGTAAAGTCTTTCACCCATTTATAAATCGTTGTTTCTGGCACGCCAAATCGCTGCTTAATTCTTTAACCGGGCTCCCAAAACGATACAAATCGACATTCTCTTAAAGTCATCATTATATTTTTCGCCTGCAGGTTTATCTTCTAATTCGGCCACATCCTCTCAAAATAATTCCAGGGGCTTAATTAAACGGTGTCCACGAAACTATATTAACTCCGCGTATTTATACCCTAATCTAAATTAAAGGAAATAGATACAAATAGTTTCTTTTTGAACAATTGGTCTATAAACCTGTTTTTTGAAAATTAACACCTTTTTAACAATGTACTTACAGTAAAAGTACAATCTTTATTTAAAATGTAAAAGAAGCATTTTTAATAAGGAGGAAGTTATGGGGAAAAGGTCTGTTTATACGTTAGCACTTGCCACTTGTTTATCTGTTTCAACATTTGTCTCAGAAATATCTGCCGAAGGGACGACGGAGTCTGTACAAACACCCAAGTTAGATGTTCAAAAAAACCCCTCATTACTTATTACTGAGTTGGTTCCGAATACAACTAATGTACCTGGCAGTTCAACCGATGCCTACGAATTTATTGAGATATATAACAATAGTGATCAACCTGTGTCATTGAAAAACTATCAATTAATTTATCGCTATCCAGATGGAAGTAAAGGAGATGCAACATGGACATTTAAAGAAAATAAAACGATTCCTGCACAAGGCACGATCGTAGTTTGGGTGAAAAATGAAGCCAATGCAGATTTGACATTAGCTGACTTTAACAAGCAGTTCAATAGTCAATTGACAGAAGATCAATTAGCGACGGTAGAATCAGCAGGAATGTCGAATACAGCTGCACGGACATTAGCAATTGCTGATACATATACGAACGAATTATCAGAAGCAAGCTATTCACCAGACCAAGTGCAAGAAAATAAAGGTATTCAATATCAATTATCGGCTGATCAAAAAAAGATGGATGTCATCCATTTTAGTGAGCCGGCAACACCAGGAGCAGTCTTGCCAGAGCAAGTGCCGGAAGAACCTGTGCATGTTGTTGAGGATACAGTAGCTCCTGTGATTGAACATACTCCTGTGGCTTCTATTCAAGCAGGTGAAGATGTCCAGCTGAATGCTCAAGTGACAGATGATACAACGGTGAAAAATGTCAAAGTCACGTATCGATTGAATCAAGATAGCCCTTCGACAGAAATAAATATGTCAGCTGATGCACAGACGCCTAATACATATACGACAGTAATTCCTAAAGAAGAGATGGTAGGAAAAGAAATCTTTTATCAAATCCATGCATTTGATGGAGTGAATATAGCAAAAACAGAAGAATATAAAGTAACCGTAGAAGGGCATACATACGATTCGCAGAAAGTTCCTCAGCTGTTAATGACGGAACTTGTGCCTGATTCCGCTAATGTTGGCGGTCTTGATGGGTATGAGTTTATCGAGGTGTATAACAATACGACAGAAACGGTGAACTTGAAAGACTATAAGATTCGTTATCGTTATCCAGCAGAAGGCCCAGGCGCTGATTTGATTTGGGGACTAGAGAAAGAAGACATCCTTTTGCCATCAGGTGGAACAATGGTATTTTGGATCATTAATGGAGCGAATCAAGATAAAACAGTAGCTGACTTTAACAGTCACTATAATGTTGATTTAATAGAAGACAAGAATATTGTGAAGGTATTTTCTGATGGAATGGCAAATAGCGGCGCTCGCGGCATTTCAATTGCGACAAATACAGGGAAAGACGTTTCAGTAGGCTATTATAATGATGAAGGAACGAAAGATGATACGATAGCTGACAAAGGCATCTTGTATACATTTCCGACAACACCGGGTGATACGGTAATGAAGAAATACAGCAGCGGCAAGGATATGGCAACACCAGGAACACTAGCCGACCGTCAAAAGCCAGCTCAAAAGGTAAAATTACCAATTGATAATGAAAAACCAGTCGTATCGGATATTACGGATCAAACACCCGTATCTGAAATGAATGATATCCAACTAACTTTTGATATAAAAGACAATCATGCTGTGAAAACAGCCCGTTTATTTTACAAAACAAATAAAGATTCTCATTATCAATCTGTTGATTTAACAGAAAACTATGATGATAAATTGTACCACCATGCCATTTACTCTCCTAGTTTAATAGGCAAACAATCGGTTGAATATTATCTGGTTGTGTCGGACGGAGTGAATGAGACAAAGACAGAGGCGAAGAAGATTTCTATTTTACAAGATCAGCAACAAACCGGGATCGGTTTGAATGTAGAAGATGACTCTTTATTAAATAAAACAGCTTTAATTAAAGCTTCCCATCCAAAAGAATTTGCGAATACGAAGCTTTCCATTGATGGCAAGGATGTAACAGCGGAAACCACACCAGCTTTAGCAGAACCGGCTTATTTTGCTTTCGATGTAAAGAAGGTAAACCTTTATTTTAAAAATGGTGTCACTATTGGCGATGAAACATTACATATTTTTGATGATACGATCGATACATATGTAACAAAAACTGTTCCGGTCGATCCCAAATATTTTGAACAAGGAAAGGATGCTATTATTTCCATCCGCTCCGGAACAAAGGTATCTCCTTTTGATGAAGAATCCGAGGAAAACCGAGATGATTTTTACGTAAAAAACGTCCGGCTCGTATTAAAAGATGGAACGATCATTTACGATCCTGCTTACAGCAATCCAGATAAAGAAATTTCAGTAGGAGACGGAGCGTCAGCCAAACCAGTCATTGATTTCTCTTTTAAAGTGCCAGATGAGAAATTTATTGCAAAAGCTTATAAATGGGACACAACGAAAGCGCAGGAAGGCACTCACATTGTTGAGGCAACAAACGGAGAGGAAAAAGCCCGGGCAAACGTCATTGTTGATAATCGCGGGCCAGCCTTGACAGCCACTCTAGAAGAGGGGAAGGAATATAAAGGTCCGATCTCTATTAACGTTGAGGCAAAGGATGATTTGTCAGGGGTTGATAAAGTAACAGCAGAACTTGATGGAAAAGAAATCAGCCTTCCGCTTGAAACATCTTCCGCCAAACTAAAACCGGGTGCACATACGCTAAAAATAACAGCTGTCGATCAGGTAGGAAATGAAGCGGCTAAAACTGTTACATTTCATGTTGCTGAAGAGCAGCCGTATAAGCCAGAAGCAGTAAATCCAAAAGATGGTGCGAAGAATGTTTCTACTTCTACAAAATTAAAAGTGAAAGTGTCTGACCCAACAAAAGATGCTCTTGATGTGTCATTTATGAAAGGTTATCAGTATAAAGCGAATGAAGCAGATCATGTGTCTGTATACGAAAACAACGTGGATCGTGAACCGCCAAAGGAAATGATCCCTGCTGGAGAACAGCCTGTAACAGATGTTGACAAGTTAGCAGCGGCTGATCAACAGTATGTGACAACGAAGTCAACCGATCAATTTCCATACCAGCGCTTTGAAGTGAAAGTAGACGAAGAGGTTAGTGAAAATGATGAAATTGAGCTGAACTGGGAAGGGAAATCACTAATTGGCCGTAAAGTGTCCATGTATGTATGGAATTACAAAGCGAACAAATGGGAACTAACAGAGTGGAAAGTGGCTGAAGATGATAAGAACTTTAAGTTACAAGGTAGTGTGAAGGGTTCCGATTATGTGAAGGATAAGAAAGTACAGGTAATGGTTCAAGATGAGATTGCCTCGACAACTCAATTTGATTATTCCTTTATTTGGATGTCTGACACACAATATTACTCTGAAAGCTATCCGCATATTTTTAAGAAAATGACTGAGTGGACCGTTGCTCAAAAAGAAGAGATGAATATTAAATATGCCTTTCATACGGGAGATCTTGTAGATGAGGCTGACCAGGAGTATCAGTGGAAACACGCTGACGAATATATGGGATATTTAGATAAAGGGAATGTCCCGTATGGCGTGTTGGCCGGTAATCATGATGTTGGCCATAAAACAGGTGATTATAATGAATATGGAAAATACTTTGGAGAAGCTCGTTTTAAAGACAAAGATTACTACGGGGAATCTTATAAAAATAACCGTGGTCATTATGACCTGATTAGCTCAAATGGCAATGATTTTATCATGCTGTATATGGGATGGGGGATCAATGACGAAGATATTGCCTGGATGAATAAAGTACTGGCTAAATACCCTGAGAGGAAAGCAATTCTAAGCTTCCATGAATACTTACTTGTGTCAGGAAATCGCAGTCCAATCGGTGATAAAGTGTATAATGAAGTGGTTCTTCCGAATCAAAATATTATTGCTGTTTTATCCGGTCATTATCATGATAGTGAAACGTTAGTGGATGAAATTGATGATGATAAAGATGGCAAGCCCGATAGAAAAGTATATCAAATGCTAGCTGATTACCAAGGGGGACCAGAAGGTGGACAAGGGTTTCTGCGTATTATGCAAGTAAATCCCGTTGAAAACAAAATTTACATGAAAACGTACTCCCCTTACCTTGATAAATTTAATTACTATAATACGACGGAGTATCCAGGAAAAGATGAGTTTGTCATTGAAACGGATTTGACACCAAAGGAAAAAGTAGTAGCTACCGACTCCTTTAAAGCGAATGTATTCACAGATAAGAAAATCGGTGAACAAACAGGTGTGAAAGATCAACAAACACCAGAGGTTTCTTGGAATAACCTTCAGGCGAATAAAGAGCATGGCTGGTATGTCACCGTCAAAGATCAATTTGAAGGAGAAGTGCGTTCAGACGTATGGACATTTACAACCAAAGCAAAGGAAACAGGCGGTGGCGGTGGCGGAACAACAGAGCCACCTAGCAAACCAGAGATGCCTAATGGCCAAGAGAAAATTATCGAAATCAACGAAGAGCAAATCCAAGCGGGTTCACATGAATGGCGGCTTGATATGAAAGAAGAGAAGGCCGAACGGATGAGTTTAGTCCTATCAAAAGAGTTAGTGAAGAAATTAGCCGCTAGCCAACAGCCAATGAAGGTTGTTCTTGATGGAGGTCATGATATGATACTTTCATCAGAAAACCTCACTTATTTACAGGAGCAAGACGACGAAATGATTCATATTAAAGTGTCCAAAAAAGCGCAAGTGGCCAAAGCTGCAGCTGCTCCCCAATTCAAATCTGAGGTTGTAGAGGTATCCATTTTAGCTGGAGAAAAAACCGTTATTTCTGATTTACCGACACCGCTTTTATTCAGTATGAAGTTGAACGGCTCCGTTGAAAAAGATAAAACAACAGGTGCTTCTTATAACGAGAAAACACAGAAGTGGGAGTATGCCGGGGGCTATTTGCAAGGGGAACATTGGGTCATCCCGATAAGACAAGATTCTAGATTCACCGTACTTTCCAGTGATAAAGTCTTTAAAGATACCAATCAGCACTGGGCAAAGAAGGAAATTCATTCCCTTGCTTCAAAACTGATTACAAGCGGAAAAACGGAGGAGCTATTCGCTCCAGAACAAAGGTTAACAAGAGCAGAATTTTCTGTCTTACTAGTTCGTGCGATGCAAGTACCGATGAAAGAATACGAGGGGATTTTTAAAGATGTCCCAGAAAGCAAGACTTGGGCAGCTGCTCAGATTGAAGCAGCCAATCGAGCAGGAATAGTATTCGGAAAAGAAGGAGGAGTATTTGATGCTGATGCCAATATTACCCGTGAACAAATGGCTGCTATGATTATTCGTGCAATTGAGTATCAGCAGCTGCAACTGCTAGATTCATTGAAGTTAAACCAATCATTTAAAGATGACAACCGCATAAATAATTATGCCAGGGTGCCTGTCAAACAAGCTGTAGAGCTTGGTCTTATTAATGGTTATAAAAATGGCAAGTTTGAACCGAAAAAGGATACAACAAGAGCGGAAACAGCTGTTGTACTTTATCGAATGCTGAACAAATTAAATAAAAATTAATAGAGAAAAGCCAGCAAAAATGATTTCTATTGCTGGCTTTTTGTTTTTTTTTGCGAATCCGCAAATGTCCTGTGTTTCGGACATCCATAACCCGTAACGGCAGAATATCGCTGATCCGCAAGCCAGAATTGATGCCAAACGTAAATGAAAAATAATCCCGATACGGTTGGTGCAACAACCACTTCTTAATCATCAGGATCTTTTCTGGGCTCTGGATCGGTTCCACACTATTTTGTCCTTGTTTCGTCGTCATAAAAGGTTGCCTCCAGTTGCTATAAAAGATGGATTATGTCTCATTTAGTACGACTATACAATGCGACGCAATCGCTATTATGTTGCATTCGTGTTTTTATATCCTTCCATATATGCAAAAAAGGTAGGAAAGTTGAATATGTTATATTTTAATTAAATAGATAGCAATAATATGAGTTCATCTAATTATTTAAAGACCTAAGTAGCATAAAGTATTTCGGAGGCGTTTAATGAAGAGAAATCCTCGAAAAATAACTATATTTTCAACAGGTATACTCTTGCTTTTTATATTTTTTGTTTTATATGATTACTTCAAATTTAATGAGCTCAATTGGATCGAAAACTTTTTGAAGTCTTTATTTATATTAACTTTTGTAAGAATCTTGAGTTGGTTATTTGATAGTAAAAAACAGCAAACGTAATCAATGACGCATAAAAGAAAACAGCCCTCAATGAGAGAGCTGTTTTCTTTTTAATTCCCTTTATTTCACAAAACTTACTAGTGTCTCTGTGGCTTGTCTCTCACGAGTCCATTTCAGGGAACACATAGTAAAACACCTCAGAATTTAAAATTCACTTAATTCAGCTGATACGTGTATCAGTTGAATTAGTCTTCGGAAGGTTTGCGAAATACTTTGATGTGTTGCTTTTTCATGTTAAAAGTAAACTCTATGTCCCAACCAGACTTTTTAACTTTAATTACATCTTCTTTAAAGTAAAATACAAACGCCGTGTCTAATTCTTCATCAACAATTAAATAATTAGGGGCCTCGTTCCAAAGTGAGAACTCTGCATTAGTGTATAATTTCCAACCATTATTTAACTCGTGTTGTTTCATGTGAGGTAGTTCACTGAATTTTTCCATTTGTTTTCTCCACGCTTCTTTCGGTGATTTTAATTCTCCGTTTGATTCTTCATACATAGTCTTACACCTTCTCGTTATTATAAATTTTCTATTTTTATTGAATAATCTACTTGGCTAACTAAAGAAGAAACAGCCTATAATTTTGAGTCTGACACCGAACCAAAAAAGCTGTCGGTTTTAACTTCTAAAGATCGGGGCATCTCTAATAAAGCATAATAACCATGATGTTGCATTGACAACTTTGTTTATTTTATATTCCATCCGGTTGTTTGATTAGTTTAAAATCTTCATCATCAAGTGCATTTCCCCTACTTATATGCAATTTCCACTCCTTATCTTTCTTTACAAGATGCATAGGTACTTGCTCAACGCTGCCATCCTCGTACTCTATTACTGTAATAACGGTTGCTTTATCTTCTGTTACACTTTTGACATTCTTAATTTCATAGTCCTCTAATGGTGAAACACCTTCTTCAAGTGTTTTATATGTTTTTAGCTTCACTTCGCGATCATCATTAAAACGATCATCAATAACTAAATCAACCAAACTTTCATGGTCTTTTGCTTTAACTAACTCTATATACTCTTTTACAAATTTCTCTGGAGAAAGACTGCCTTGTATCTCAGAGTTTGTTAGAAACGGAGTAACTACAACAGCGATTGCTGCAACAGCTAGAAACGGAACGAACCAAAGCTTTCTCATTTAATCCCACTACCTTCCATTTTATGATTATGTTACCATTTAGAGTTAAGATAGTTAAGCTTATTTATTTTTTTCATTTAATTTAATAAGAGCCCCTCGTAAAATTTAATAATTCTTCTGGATGCTTCGTTACAGAAACAACACAATTACCACTATGTTACATTCTTAACTTTGTTTTTCTTATATACCGTCTGGTTGTTTAATCGGTTTAATTAGTGCATAACACATTGATATAAAGAACATAAGTTCGTATAATTATTTTAAAAAGGAACTAATGTTCCTATATGGAGGTATCCAAATGTTATATGAAGATAGAAAAATGCTAAAGTGGCAGGGGTTTATGTTGTCGGAACATACAGAACAGCTCCAAGAAACTAAACCTGTTGTAAAAGAAATAGCGATAGATGAACAGCAAAAAGAAGTGTTTGATCGAGTTTTACGTCATGCCTATAATCAGCAATTGCCTGTCACGGTTCATTTAAATACGTTTGGTTATCCGTATATGGAAGTAACGGGTGTCATTCAATCCTTTCATCACAAACCTAATCACTTGAAAGTTTTAGGAAAGGGAGTGATATGCACAAAGGATATAGTGGCGGTAGATTTTGCGAATAAGAAGGATGAAGGAGATGGATATTGATTATACGTTGCTCCCTAAACGTTCTATTCTTTGCATAGACGTTAAATCTTTCTTTGCCAGTGTAGAAGCTGTCAGGCGTAAAATACACCCTCTGGATGCCTATATTATTGTGATTGCCAATATAAATAGGTCTGGTTCAGTGGTATTAGCTGCTTCTCCACGAGTGAAAAAGGAATTTGGCATCCAAACGGGTTCCAGAGCCTTTGAAATCCCTCATGATCCACGATTCATACTGGTGGAACCGTCTATGAAGCTTTATTTAAAAGTAAATAAAATGATCATAGACATCCTTAAACGTTTTGTAGCAGATGAAGATTTGCATATTTACAGTATTGATGAAGCATTCCTTGATGTGACAGCTTCCAGAAAGCTGTTTGGAAACAAACTTGAAGTGGCTCGCACCATACAGAAAGTCGTTTTTAAAGAATTAAAGTTAGTCGTCACGATTGGAATTGGCGATAATCCTCTTTTAGCAAAACTAGCTCTCGACAATGAAGCAAAGAATGCAGCGAATGGGCTTGCTTATTGGTCGTATGAGAATGTCAGTGAAACGATCTGGAAGATCGAATTGAAAGATATGTGGGGAATATCGACAGGGTACATACATAGGTTACATCGTTTAGGGATTCATTCTGTCTATGATCTGGCTCATGCTGATCAACATAAGCTGAAAGACCGGCTTGGCCTAATGGGCTTACAACTTCACTACCACGCATGGGGAGTAGATTATAGCATTTTATCTGAAAAGCCCCAAGCGAAAGAAAAATCATTTTCTAAAAGTCAGATATTACTGCGTGATTATTACAACGAACGAGAGATTATGATTGTGATTCATGAAATGGTGGATGAAGTAGCGATGAGACTTCGTTTGCACCACGTAGCAGCCGGGAAAATCGCTCTTGCTATTAGCTATTCTCGGGACATTGAAGAAAGGGGATTTACACATCAAACACAGCTGCCTAGACAGACAAACTGCACGAAAGACCTGAATACTCAATTTGAAAAACTGTTTAAAAAATATTGGAGAGGACAGCCGATCCGGCAAATTTATGTGGGATGCGGCAAATTGGAACCGGCCTTGTATGAACAAATGGATTTATTTAGTACAAATGAAGAACTGGAAAAAAAACATGCACTTGATGAGGCCATGGACGAAATAAGGTTCCGTTTTGGGAAAAGTTCAATCTTTTGGGCGCATAGCCTGTTGCCAGGAGGAACCTTCCTGAAAAGATCCAATCATGTTGGGGGACATAGAGGGGAATAGAAGAAGGATATTCAATAAAAGCAGCTGAATAGTTACTCGAAGAAATTGCCTCCATTTGTCTGTCTTTTGTTTGGTCATCGACATTATAGCGGACGGGCGATTTTTTGTATTAAAAGAGCTGTCCATAAGTCAGTTATCCCGACTTATGGACAGCCTCTTAAAATGATTTGTAAAACATATTAAATCGTTAACAAATGATGACTTTCAGAATGACTGTAAACAAATTTCCCATCGACCATCGTTGCTACTACTCTAGTGTTTGGAATTTCATCTGGCGGGATTTGGAAAATATTTTTATTCATGATGATAATATCTGCGAATTTTCCTTCTTCTAATGTGCCTAATTCATGCTCTCTAAACACACTATAAGCAGATCCTTGTGTATAGGCTTTTAATGCAGCAGCCACGGTGAAACTTTCTTGTTCATTCCATGTATGTTCACCTGTGTGATCCATTCGAGTAACCGCATGGTAGATTTGTTTCATAGGATCTAAGGACGCAACTGGAAAATCCGTCCCGAAAGCTACATCAGCCCCTGCTTTCTTTAAGGATTCGCCAGGATAAATATAAGGGTATTTCTTCTCATCTACTCGGGTTGTATGGCTAGTTATAGGCATGAGGGCTAAATGAGAAGGCTGCACGGATGCAATCACCCCTAAGTCTTTAAATCTCTTTATATCACCTGGATGGATAATCTCAATATGCTCTAACGCATGGCGAGAATCTCTCTCTCCATTTTCTTTTCGTGCTTCTTCAAACATATCCAATCCTATATGAACAGCCCCGTCGCCAATGGCGTGAAAGCGAATTTGAAACCCTTCCTTATCTGCTTCCAACACCCATTCTGTCAACTGTTCCACAGAAAAAACGGTTTCTCCTTTTGTATCTGGTCTATCTGCATAAGGATCAAGCATATAAGCCGTATGACCTGTAACTACTCCATCAATAAATTGTTTTAATCCGGTAAATTTTAATTTTTCTGATTGATAGCTATCACGTAATGTTTTTGCTCTTTCCATCTCTCCATTTAAAGCAGGATAGAGATGGATACGTGCCGTTAATTTACCCTCGTCATCAAACTTTTTAAAAAGATCAAACCCTTCATTCAGGCTAGGATACAGATCATTTACTGACGTCACACCTAGTTTAGCAGCGTGCTGAAGGAAAGACGCTAGCAATTCCTCTTGTTTTTCCCTAGGAAATGCCATTGCCTTCTCTGAAACTAAAGAGATCGCTTTTTCAATGAGGATCCCGGTCGGTTCTCCCATCGTATCTTTTTCAATTATTCCGTATGGGGGATTCTTCGTTTGACTATGAATATTGGCTACTTCCAAAGCTTTACTATTGACCCATGCATAATGAAATTCCGCATGATATAAAAAGACTGGACGCTCCTTCACTACGTTGTCAAGCGTAGAACGGTGGGGAAACTGATGATTCTCCCAATTGTTGCTATCCCAGCCATTTCCAATAATCCATTCATCTGCAGGGTTTTTTTCAGCAAACTCTTTTACCATCATGACGGCTTCTTCTTCAGAACGTGCAGACTGTAAGTTAACACTGAAATCATTAGTTAAACTTCCACTCAACAGATGAAGATGAGCATCATGGAACCCTGCTGTAATAAGTTGATCTCCAAAATCTAATTTTTTTGTGTCAGACCCTATAAAGGGTTGCATCTCGTTTGAGTCGCCAACCGCCACAATTTTGTTTCCTTTTACGGCAATTGATGCAGGAGAAGGCTGATCCCCTAAACCTGTAAAAACTGCTTGACTCGAAAGAATGATATCTGCTTTTGTCATTTTAAACCCTCCAATTATATAGTATTCAGTAAATTATGCGGATAAATCCATTTCTGGCGGCCTCTTTTTGAATCCCTTTGTTAGATAAGTTAAATAAATAACACCAGCCAGAGCCCATATACTCCCTAAAACTTTGGAGTAAGTATCTAGGTTTAGTAACAGCCATATATCTAAAACAGCCCCTATTAATGGCACAATAAGATAGAGGACTGTCCCTTTTATGGTTCTCTGTTGTTTTCGGATAAAGTAGTGACCGATAACCGAAAGATTAACAAATGTAAAGGCAAGAAAGGCTCCAAAGTTAATGAATGAAGCGACAATTGTCAAACTCAGCACCAAGGCTAATAAGGAAATCAAGCTAATGACAAGAATGTTGTTAACCGGGGTGTTTAACTTAGGATGCAGGCTTCCAAAAAACTTTTTCGGCAATTGACCATCTCTGCCCATAGCATATAGAACACGAGCCCCACTCGCTTGGGATACCATAGCTGACCCAAAAATACCAACTGCAGTAAGTGCAAGAAAGAGCGCGTCTACAAAATTCCCGCTAATTAACAGAATGATTTCATGTGAGGCGGCATCGGCATTTTTAAAAGACATATAATTTGGCCAAACATTATGTGCAATATAAGAAACGGTTGTAAAAATTAAGCCGCCAACTATTGTAATGATGAACACAGCCCGTGGAATATTCTTTTCAGGTTGAATGGTTTCCTCAGCAAAAGTCGTAACCGAATCAAAGCCAAGAAAGGAAAAGCAAAGCAAAGCAGCTCCAGCAATAATGAAAGAGAATGATTCTTTTGGGTTGTAAAAAGGAAGGCTTGTAAACAGTTCTCCTGTTCCTTCCCCTTGTAAAATCGACCGAATGGCCAAAACACAGAAAAGGATAATGAACCCTACACCAAAGATAGTGATCAATATGTTTGCGCCAGTTGCTAATTTAATCCCTCTGATATTGACGATGGTTACTAACGTTAACATCAATAAAATCCATATGTAACTAGGAATGGACGGAAAGGCCGCCTGATAAAATATACCGAATAGTAAATAGTTCACCATAGGAATAAGCAGATAATCCATTAAGAGCGACCATCCTACCAAAAAACCGACATGGGGATTAATCGACTTTTGGGTATAGGTATAGGCGGATCCTGCCACTGGAAAGGCTTTAGCCATTTGCCCATAACTATAGGCTGTAAATAGCATAACAATCGTGGCTAGAATATAAGCACCCGCCACCATTCCATGTGAAATCTGCGCTGCCACTCCATATGTGCTAAAAACCGTCCCAAATGCCATAAAGGAAAATCCAAAAAGGACAACAGGCAACAGAGTCAATGTCCTCTTCATCTCTTTAGTTTCTGACATCTAACAACCTCCTTTTCAACTAATATTAAGAATATTGCAAATTTTATACCAATTAGCGCAAGCGATGATTTTATCCTTTAGAAACCGAAAAAACCATTCCGAAACTATTCCAAAACGCATATTTTATGCTATTATTCATAATTTAAACCTCGTGTGGATGTTAATTAAGAAAAACTTGCAGGCGTTGTCACTTGTCCCTTTTTCACACAGAAGATAAACGGCCGCTTTATAGTCCTTCTAAGTCGGGATAGGAGCAGGAAAAAGTACGTTTGGAAAATTAAAAAATAATAGATTTAATAGAGTAGTTTATAGATAGAGCTTTAACCGATTTAGAAACAGATGGAGATACAGGAGAAAAAGCGTTTATTGCTAAAAATTAATAAAGTTTTTAAATCAGGTGGCTATGACAAAACAAATGAAAAGTGACAGGGATTTAATTATCAATTTGACTTCTCTCAAAAACATGATTTTTGGGGGGGAATGTGTATGTGGATTTAGATAGCGGTTCTGCTGCTGTTTACAGCGATGCTAGCGATATGGTTACAACTAAAGAATAACGAATGCATAGCAGAGATGTAGAAAGGGCTTATCATAAAACTTCATTGTACACGAGCAACTTATCATGATTTCAAATTCGTTCCATTCTCTCCAATTGCAGTTTCATTACTCATTTAAAATCCCAAAGAATCATTTCTTTAAACCGTGATAGGAAATAGATATAATGTTTAAGATTATAGTGCTTAAGATAAGGAGCTTAATGGAATAAAGGTTATCATTGTGGAAAAGCCATCTGTAGCTAAAAGCATTGCTGATGCTTTAAAAATAAGAACAAAAAAAGAAGGGAGCTTGTTTTTAAACAAACTCCCATTTATATAGAATGATATATTCTTCAAGACTGTATTAGTTTTGTTGCAGGAAATCCTCGGTTGAAATTACATTGGCATACATACTTTTAAGTGCGCTGACAAACGCATAGTGAACCTGTTCTGCTGGAACGACCTTATCTTGATAAGATAAGTCCCTTGTCGCACAGGCATCTTCAATCAGTGTAGCTTCAAAGCCTAGATCCACTGCAGCTCTAACTGTGGCATCAATACACATATGCGTCATCATACCTACAATTACTAGCTTGGTTACTCCTTTTTCTTTTAATTTGCTTTCTAATTCAGTTTTTAAAAAGCTGTTAGCGAAATGTTTTATAATAATGCGTTCGTGTTCTAACGGTAGAACAGCTTCATTTATTTCCACTCCCTCCGTATTTGGAAGAAAGAAGCCTAACTCTGGACTACTTGCGACATGCTGGACATGAAAAATATTATCTTTGTTATTTTGTCTAAACCAATTAAGAATTTTAGCCGCATTAGCGGCTGCTTTTTCAGGATTGCTTAATTCCATCCTTCCATTCGGAAAATAGTCATTTTGAATATCGACAATGATTAAAGCTGAGCTCATTTTTTTCACCTCATTTAAAATTTTAATTACAATATAATGATAAATAACATCTTAATTTTTATCGATACTTTGGCGAAACACTTTTAGATCAAAACATTTCATGGTGAAAGGAATTTATTATGGAACTTGATAACATTGATTTTAAGATCCTTCGGTTACTATCTGAAAATTCACGTATTCAATGGAAAGACTTAGGTAATCAAATTCATATGACGGGACAAGCAGTAGGGAATCGTATAAAAAAACTTGAGGAAAGTGGTGTGATTAAAGCTTACTCTCTACTAGTCGATGAAATGAAATTAGGACTTACTTATACAGCGTTTGTCATTATTTATATGAAAACAGCAGATCATGATTCGTTTATACGTTTTATCTATGGTCGAAATGAGGTAATTGAAGCTCATCGAGTATCGGGAGAAGGATGTTACCATTTAAAAATAAAAGTTACATCCCAAGACCAATTAAATCTTTTTCTTAATGAACTATTGGAATATGGGAATTACAGTATCCATTTATCCATCCAAGAGATTAAACAACAGAACCCGTTGACTGCCACATAATAAAAAGCGGTTATTCCTTTTCTATAAGATCAAAAACAGCAAAAAGGTATAATTCCTCGAATATTGAGGTATTATACCTTTTTAAGTACATGACTTTAAAACCTTATTTATCAAAATAAGTAACCAAGTTTTATTCCTCGCTATTTAACATTTACTTTAGAAGTTCAGTTTAAAACTTTTGCGGGTTCTTCTTCTACTAAAGGAACAGTGCAGTTAAGGTTTTAATCCCGCTATAACAAAGGGTAAATAGAAGGAAATTAGTCTTCTTCCTACCATCAAAAATAGCCCTTTAAGATATATAGTCTTTGATATAAGTTTTGAAATAAAAAATTCTCAAATTCTAAGGGCTTTCCACCATAATTTTGCCTCTCCTAGAACCACAGTTTTCGTCAGTAAGGCTTTTTCCTTTGTAGGAGTGGATTGTAATTCTATGATGTGAGAAATAGTTACTATAAAAGATAATGAACAGTAGACAAGAGGAAAAGATTTATCATGAAAAGTTATTGTGCATGAACAACTCTCAATGACTTTTAAACTCGTTTCGTTCTCTCTAACCGTAGTTTTATTACTCATTCGAAATTCTAAAGAACCATTCCTTTAAACTACAAAGAGAAAGAGATATAATATTTTACATTACACTGATTAGGGAGTTTAACAGAATGAAGGTTATCATTGCAGAAAAGCCATCCGTAGCTAAAAATATTGCTGATGCTTTAAAAATAAGAACGAAAAAAGAAGGTTATTTTGAAGGCAATGGCTATATCATCACCTGGGCTTTTGGGCATTTATTACAGCTGTACGATGCGAAAGATTATGATGAGAAATTGAAAAAGTGGAGTATGGAAAACTTTCCATTTATCCCGTCGCATTTCCGGTACAAGGTAAAAAGCGATCCGCGCAACAGGGAGAAAGAAGACCTTGGAGCAAAGAAACAGCTAAAGATTATCTATTCTTTGATTAAACGAAATGACGTGGAGACTATAGTGTCTGCTTGTGACGCAGGAATATCTATATAAAAACGTATGCACTTAATTAATTTAATTATCCTTTTTGTTGGAGCACATGTATATCTTAGTTATTTTGATTGTGTACATAACTAGTTTATTGTACATAACTAGTTCCATTGGCCAGCTATTATGTGCATTTTTATTAAATTTAAATTGTCTTGATTTTTTAAATTTAAGAGGGTAATTACTTAACTTGAACTACTAGCAAGAGAAATTAATAATACCTTCAAATATACGAGAAGAAACACGTCGAAAAATCAGCATCTTCCTGTGTATGCAGATGCTTTTTTTAGAATTGAAGAATTGGGTTTAGAAATACGTTCAAGCAGGGAAAAGCCACGCTTTATAAAAGGTGATTGGAATCCAAAGGTTAAGCAAGATATTTTATACAGACTCTCTGAAATTTGTATTAATGAATTAGAAAGCATTAACTGGATCGATAGAGGAATTCCGAGCGATTTATACAATGAAATAAAGCCGAAAATTGGAATCAATTCAGATTGGAACGATGGAAAGACTATTCACGATCGGAAAATGAGAATATATAATGCAATTCATTATACAAGCTATATTAAGAATTTTTTTATAGGACATAAATTTAATGAAATAGTTAGGAATTTTACCCCTTATGACGCCCGCAATATTCAAATGTTGGCTAGAAGATTGATACTAGGAAAGCTAAATCTCTGGAAAGAGTTTAATAAAGATTAACACTTCATTCTTCGATTTCTACGATATAAAAATCAAAGAGTCTTAATTACATAAGGTTTTTGAGTAGTAGCCGAAATTTTATTATTTATGGAGTTTAGATTAAGGAAAGAGATAATAATAAGGTAGAGTTAAGATATAAATCAGCTTACATAGGAGAAGGTGTCTGATGCATTGTGATAACTTATTTTCAAAGTGTTATTAGAACGAAAAAGGTCATTTGTAAAGGAGAAAAATAAATGAAGCAGCATATATTCTACGATAAGTTAGAAATGATAAGAGAGTTAGGCTATATATTTGAACAGAGAGACAATCTTGGTAAATATCAAAGTGAGGAACTTATAAGAAACGAAAAAGCTAGTGCAACTTGGGGATTTGAATTTTTTTTACTACGACTACTCCAACAAAATCCGCTTTCTGAAAATCCAAGATCGATTAACAGATTAGAGGAATTATGGAATGAATTTAAAAGAGAGGCACAACCATCTTTTACACTAGAAGATTTAAAGAGAAGTGGGTGGATTCGAGAAGTTTTTAATACGTATCATTTGCCGTTTGAAATATTCCGAATTGTAGATGAACCTACTAATCCAGGTAGCCCAACTGCTTTCCTCAAGTTATTATATGAGCAACCATACAACAACGAAAGAATGCTCTTGATTCCTCACGAAAAATTCCAGCAGATTTATGATATGCATCAAAAAATTTATCCAAATACACCGAATATTCAACAGGTGAAGAGCGAACTAGAACTAGTTGAAGAAAAGAATGATTTGATTTTTGATATATGGCAGTTTCGATTTGATGGAGTAATAGATTGGATTTTGTCAAAACTATGGGGAGAGAAGAGTTATGGTCCTCACGACAAGCTTGAAAGAATGAAATGGTGGTTATCATATAAAAAACAAATAGGATTTTGTGACTTACAGCTACTGCATGAAACTGATAAAGCTTCTTTTTATGATGCCGTAAAAACACTAGTTTTTGAAGAAAGTAGTCTTTGGTCATTGGAGCAGGAAATTATTCAACTATCAGTTTTAATGCAAGCTAGATGGAAAGGGGAGTTTTCTTTAGAGCACGATAACATAGAATTTAAGACTCAAGATGGCATCCTTGACTATTTAGATTTCTTCTCTAGGGGAGAGTATAGTCATGCTGAGAGTGTACTTTATATTTTTGAGGAATTGTTGCACGCAGGAATTAAATATGCTGAGTATGAAGATAAAGTCGATTTTTTTAAAAAGGCCTTAGACAGTCCTTTCTTGACAAGATGTTTGGTAAGAGAGAAAACCTTTATTCCGATTTTGTTATCGAATTTATCTACACTGAAAATTGGTATTTATAGTTATATGCATCTTGAACAACAGAATGTAACAGATAAATGTTTAGAGTTAGTATTACAAACCCTTAAGGAATCTGATTATAGAGAGGCCGCCCAGCAGATAGTCGAAATTTTACTATATTTAAAACGTGGTGTATTAACAGAGCGTAACAACAGAAAATATGAACGTTTCTTAGTAGAATTTTATAGCATGCTACATAATGATAAGGATTTCTTTGAAAGAGTGTATCCATTGCTAATGGCAGAATTAAAGTCAATATATGATTTGCAGCAGTACACTATAGAAAGTCCTTTATTTTGGATTTCGCTCGATATCTTTAAGGAAAAAGAAAATGATGAAGATATAGCAAAATTTATTGCAAAGGCGTATATAAATACATTTGATGAAGAGAAAGAGCGTGCCTTTTTCTCACCGTTTTTGGAGAATGAAATTAGGAAATATCATTGGGGCAATTTATTGGCACTGTTATCAACTGTTCGAAAAAATCAAATATTTATGCCGTTTGAAATAGAAAAAAATATTAGAGAAAAACGAATGAAATATACTGTATTAACAAGGTATCAACTCCAATTTTTATCTTTTTTGAGTGTAGATGTCGAGGAGGATCTTTTAAAAAATAGGATAGATGCATACTTAGTAGAGTTGCTAGAAATATTATCTCATCACGAAGAAATCAATCTATTTGAAGATCATGTGGGGATTTATAAATACTACCAAGAGTTTACCAACAATTTATTTGAAAACATATGGAAAGCAATCAACACTTTTGAGGTTGCGCAAAAAGAAGCATATTTAGATTCATTAAAAAATACCTCCGCCAGTTTTGAATACTTAGCAACGGGTGTAAAAATAGTTACGCCATTTACAGAGCGAGAAAAGTTAATTCAGTATATTTCTAGAATAGATGCCGATAGAAAGCTAGATGATTTCTATTTTACGGATGATATCCAAAGAAATGTAGAGCAATTGCTGCAATCACAGGTTCCTGAAATAGCAATGAAAGCAACACCTCTAATTGATTACTGCTTAAATAGAGGTTTGGAAAAAAAGCAGTATGACTTATTACAGTGGGCATTTAGTACATTACTAAGAATGTATTATCTTACAAATCAGTATGAGAAAATTCTGAATGGGGAGATGCCAGACGTATCAAAAAAAGAGGAACTGACTGCATCAAAAAACTTTTATATCGGCTTAGTATATTTGAAATCTGACAATGTAGAAGAAGTGAAGGCAGCTAGTAGGATTTTTAGAGGATTCGTCAAACAAAATAATTTTAATGTGGGGTATAAAATTAATCTTCTTAATGCGCTTATCCGAGAATTTGAGCTTGGTGGTGAACAAGATGTATTAAGAGATGAAATTCTAACGATGGCGAACATTTTAGAACAAGAAGTTTCAGATACTGAAAGCGATGAATATCAGTTGTATATGGAAAACATTTTATATTTTCACAAGATGGCTAAGGACTTTGAAGCATTTATAAAACAATATTATTCGCTGGAAGAACAATCAAAAAACAGACATGCTATCGGGATATTTGCAGTTCAAGTGTATATAGAGATCGGTAATTATACGGAAGCGACCAAAATCTTAGATCAATTAATAGTTTTATATGGCGAAAGTACTTTATTAAATCAACTAGAGCTGGATATAGAAAGTAAATCTAATACCATCCACAAATTACCCGATACTGATATAAATGCCCCACTCTCATGGGGAAGGCTAGCAGACGCTTTAAAAATATTTAAAGGGGCATCTACTAATGAAAAAGCAAAGATATATTTTTCAGATGAAGTAGCAACTAAACATGATTTAATTGTTAATGAGGTATTTCGTGCAATAGAAGTCATGAATGGTTTAGCACCTATTTTAAATTATTACGAAGAAGAGAAATTAAAACAAGGTAAAGAAGATGACTATAATAATCTTTTCAGTGAGATTTTAAATCAAAGTTTTAAGTTCTATGGGTGGACCTGTAGCACACAAAGCAGAGGAGGATATTCCCATAAAGTATTAGGGGAAAGGGATATAATCATTTGTAGCAGTGGTGGAGAGATAATTGGTATCATTGAAGCGATGCGATTAGCAACCTTAGACCGGGGCAATATTATGAAGCATTTTAAAAAGACATTTTCTTATGATGCGGAAGGTGCACGGTTTTACTTTTTAATTATTTGGGGATTTTCCAATCAACCAGCTGAATTATTTGATTCATATTGTAAGCAAATCAGACTTTGGGAAGATGAAGAATTGGCGATCATTAGAGAATCTATACCACAGGAGGAGTTTAAATTTGTACAAGGAAATTATCCGCCATTAGCTATTTGTACTCATCATCAGACCCCTTTTAAGCAGGATATTACCATGACCCATATATATGTAGATGTGAAACAAAGTAGTATAAGACCGGACAACTCGGATTTGAGTCAATAATTTGGACAACAAGTTTTCAAATCAACAGTTTTTAATAAGGGTAGGTGAATGATGAAGCTTAAGAATGAAGGGAGAACGTATGAGAAAAGAACTTATTAAATTGGAATATAATATTAACGGCATTGGTATTATAACACCTATTATATACCCTTTTGCAGCCACTCTGTATAGCAATAACAGATTAAATGTGGAAAGGAAGCTCAAAGAAACTAATCAATTAGGTGCTATAAGGTTTATTCATAATGGAGCACACTATACACGCCATGAATATGTTTTGTTACAAATTATGTTGATTAATTTTATAAAGAATAATAGTAAACTGGGTCTGGGTTCGAAATTTAATTTTTTAACATTAAATATTAACGAGGAGTTAAAATGTAAGGATAAAATTACAGGAGCTGAAATATTAGAATTAATAGTACTTTTTGCAAATATGGGTCATTTTAAGGATACATTTTCGAGCAATAAAATTTGGTTTCATTATGTTTATACAAATAAGTCAAATGCTAGAAGTGGTTTTAAAAAGGGATTAAAAAATGAAGGGAAGAAATTGCTAGATAGAGTAATAGAGGGTGCTAACTTTCAAAAAATTCAATGGATCAATACATTATATATTTTATCAAGATCGAGCAGCTTAGATGATTATAGATTAATTTGTGAAAGGATTGTAGATAAAGTATTATCTAATGAAAATAATAAGTGGTTAGATATTTATTCTAAGATAAGAAAAGTATCCTACGTAGTCCTAGATAGTCATTTTTCACACATACCTATTTCAATTAGTCTACAAAATGTTTTATTTAACGAAAATCTTTTTATTGATGAATTAAATAAAAATAACTCTGGCTTAATAGGAGTTTTTGAAAGAATTAATGATTTATTAGAGGATACATTATATTTAGAGAATAACGCATTATTAATGGGGACTTTTCGAAGCATGGATATCTATGATAAGGTGGAAAGATTCATTGATAAGAATAAGGATTTAAAAGATATTTCTAAAATTAATAAATTAATTTTAGAACAAGATAAATCTCCTTTTTATGAGGAGTATAAAATATCCGAGAGAGAAATTCCTTGGAATAAAGAAAAAAATCTTAGCCTCACCTTTCGTGTTAGACAAAGAGAGGGATTTCCAATAGATGTTTTTCAAAAAGAATTAGATACTATAAAAAAATTAGGTAGTGAATGTTATGTGGGGTTTAATTTCTCACCTAATTTCGCTAAATATAGAACAGTTTATGCATTAGAAAAAAACTTAAAAAATTACAAAAAACTAGATAAATGTCTTCAAGTAATTTCTATAGCGATTGATGATTATTTAAGTTATAAAGAGTTTGCATATGAAGAGGTTAATAATGGACCTTTAAAAGAAGTTATAATGAAAAAAATTATCACATACTTGTTTAGGAATTTGTTAAAAGAAGATTATTTCTGTGAGTACGAATATTCCACTTCTTTAAGTCCTTTTATCATAGATAGAGGAAGTAAAAAATTAATAAATAAACTAAACATTTATATAGAAGATTATAGAAAGAAATTTCCTAATGATAAAGACGGTATACATGAGTTACGCGCTATTAAGAATAGTTTGGAGAAAATGAACTATAAAGGTTTAGTGATAATTTATGTGGGATCTCTAAAATTTATTAATAAGGATAAGAAATCGGTATGTGAATTAGACGGATTAATTTTCACACCAAAAAACAAAGATTCATTTTTAAGGGTAGTAGAAGCGAAAAATTTAGGTTCAAAAAAACAAAGAAATACTGTTGCTTCACGACAATTGGAAGAAAAATTTATCCCTTTATTACCTGAATATATGATAGATAGAAAAGAAATAGAGAACCTTGAAGGTTATGGAGCGATGGTGAAGTTAAAAAAATAAATTTTATTTAATAAGATTTATTTAGATTGGATTTTAATCAAACTTATTCATAAAAACTAAATTGATGACCTTTCAAAAGATGCTCGTTTTGATTAATCTTTATTCAAAACAAGCTCTTTTTATATTAGTAAAATCAGTGGTTATGCAATATCCATATCAATCAAATGTTAAAAAAGGTGTTGCCTTATTAGGACTATAAGAGTTAAAGTATTAAGGAAACCAATTCGGTTCTACAGGTTTCTAGGAGGGGATTTAAATCAAAGATCGGATTGTAATTGCTTTTATTGAAGAAATAAAAAACGAGGGCTTGAGATTTCCTTTAATTAATTTGGCAAGGCGGCTGGGAGTCAGTAAAAAAACGTTGTATAAATATTTTGATTCAAAAGCTGACATGCTGAATGCAGTGATTGATTACACATTTGCAAATATGGATGAAAAGGCCAATACCATAATAAAAAATGAGGAACTATCAATTATTGAAAAAATTAAAGGTGTAATGGCAGTCTTGCCTGACCATTATGAGTTCATTGATGTTAATATTTTGGAACAAATGAAGCGCTATTACCCTGAACAATGGATTAAAATGGACACATTGTTGAAAAGCGACTGGGAACTGCTTCGAGATTTAATCGAGCAAGCGATTGAAGAGAATGCCGTTATTAATGCAAACATTTCCTTAGTAATGAAAGTCGTAATTGACTCCCTCAATACTACGCTTGATCAAAATTTTTTCTTTGAACATCGAATGACTGTTAACGAAGCTCTTTCGGAAATAGCCAATATTTTAATATATGGATTAGCTACTAGAGAATAAAAGATGAGACTCTTTTATTCTTAATTTGCCCCTTCGGAAACCCTTAGTAACCATTTGGTTTCGGCAGTATATTTTTATGGAGGTATGAATATGTCAAACCCATTTGAAAATTTTATCCCTGACTTTTGCACGTCAGGCACTTTTATGAGGTTACCCAATGAAAGAGAAAATTCCAAGTTAGCCATTTTGGGAATGCCTTTTGATACGGCTGCTTCTTACCGGGCAGGTGCGAGGTTTGGCCCGCAAGCCATTCGGCAGGCATCTTTAACTTTATCTCCGGAACATGCCCTGCTGAATGTTTCCCCTTTTGAAGATACAAAGGCAATTGATATCGGGGATTTGCCTGTGGTTCCCCAAAATATTCACAAAAGCTATGAGGTTATGGAAAATGCGATGTTGGAGCTTATGAAAAAGAATATCATCCCTATTGGATTGGGCGGAGACCACTCCATTACATTAGCAAGTCTTCGTGCAGCAGCCAAAGTATATGGACCTGTAGCTTTGCTTCATTTTGACTCCCACACAGATACTTGGGATACATATATGGATGAAAAATACTGGCATGGTTCTCCTTTTATACGCGCACATGAAGAAGGGCTCGTACAGCCGGACAAAGTGGTGCAAATCGGCATGCGCGGCTGGGACGTTGATTCAAGTCTGGAGTTGGGGTATAACGTTGTTACCCAAGATGAGCTATTCAGTCGTGGAATTGATGATGTTGTAGAGCAAGTCAAAAAAACAATAGGTGACTCACCTTGTTTTTTAACCTTTGATATCGATTTTGTTGATCCAGCTTATGCACCAGGTACCGGCACACCCGAGGTTGGTGGCTTTAGCAGTCATGAAACACTAAAAATGGTCCGGTCCCTTACAGATATGAACTTCATTGGATATGACCTAGTTGAGGTGCTGCCTTCATTTGATCCGGTTCAAACGACTTCTCTTTTGGCAGCAACAATCGTGCATAATTTTGGCAGCCTTGCAGCAATTAAATTAAACAAAGAAACTGGAATGGCGGGAAAAACGGCGGAATGTTAATTGATGCCCGAATACCGCAAAATGTGGACCTAATTAAATATCAAAAAATCTTTTTTAATAGAGTAAAACCTTAAAAAATTTAACATCAGATGAACAACAAACTAGTAAGGTTGGGGAAATAGATACGTATATTACCGCATTTTTGTAAAGATCTGTTGGCAGTGGCAACCTAACTAGTAATAGATCTATAGCCAATTGTTAGTAGGCGTTTGGATTCGATGCAATCAGCAATTGTTTCTGGTAACGTCTAAAAGTGGGGGATGTCTTTGGTGGTACTAATCGTGTTGTGTTTGAAACGAAAAAGCTTGAAAAAAGCTGGTTGGCATGTGTGTTGAAAGTTCAACACCGGAGGGGATGATGAAATAACGTGCATTTGGGATAAGAGGACGAGAATTTAGGTGATACGAAACCAAGTTTTATCTGATTAAGATGAAAATAAAAGCAAAAGGGACAGTCCTAAAAGTCAGGTACCTGACTTTTAGGACTGTCCTCTAAGTGATTTATTCTGAGCTCAATTGTTGGATGTTTAGTATTAAATAAATATAATGTTTATTCAGCGGCATAATGTCCGGGGATCTGCTTGCCTTTCCGCAAATGATGTCCCCAGCATTCAGTTAAAATCTTTCTGGCAGCGAATACAGAAAGAGCAGAGTCATCTAACTGTGGTGAAACTTCCACTACGTCAAAGCCGATAACAGGAAGTTCGAATAAACCATGCAATAAATCAAGAAGCTGTCGGCTGTTTAACCCGCCAAATTGGGGTGTTCCTGTGCCGGGAGCATAAGCGGGATCAAGAGAATCAATGTCTACTGTTATATAAATATTTTCAAAATGGGCCATCTTTTTCTTAATTTCTTCCAATGTTTTTGTTACACCGTCTCGGCCGATATCCATCGCTTTAATAATATTCATTTTGTTTTGTTGAATAAACTTAAGTTCTTCAGATTCCACTGAACGGATTCCTACAAAAAAAATGCTCTCTGTGTCGGGGACATTCTTTAATTCTAATGCGCGTCTTTCTGTGGAACCGTGGGAAAGCAGGTCTCCTCCCATTTCATTACATAAATCAAAATGTGCATCAATATGAATGATGCCAAAGGGTTTATCTAACGCTCGATCGATTCCTCGCATAACTGGAATCGTAGTGGAGTGATCTCCCCCTATCATGGTCAACAGTTTTCCTGCCTTTACAATAGAGTAGGCAGTTTCCTCAGCTTGTCGAAAAATTGCGTCGCGGTTTTCACCCGCCATGTCGCCGACATCGAGAATTTGTAAAGAAGAAAGATCTTCCCATCTTTCCGTAGTTGGGGGAATAGTATAGGTAATTTCACGGATTGCACGGGGGCCATCTTTTGCACCGGAACGGAAACTTACTCCTCCATCGTAAGGAATGCCAAATACAACAATATCAGCTTCTTCAATACTGCTATCAGGGCGGTTTAAGCCAGCCCAGATAGTCTTTTTTTGGATCATTTCTTGAACGGTTTTCATCATTGATTCCTCTTTTCTTAAAAGATAAATAAATTGAAATAGCGTTTAAATAGATTAGCCACTTCATTTATTTTTAATATATCAATTATTTTGATTATTTGTACAATGGTAAAAAACTATAGTAAGAATAGTTTTTTTTGATAGTAGAGTTATACATTATGAAATTAGACAAAAAAGCGGACACAAGTTATGATAAAACTAAAAATTCAGATACAATAGATCGTGTCAAAAAATGAATATAGACTGAGAGTGATTGACATTTCCGTCATTTTACTTAGGCAGACTAGAAGCATAAAGCAAAGGAGAAGGAGTATGGAGTTAAGAAATTTAAAGACTTTTCAAGTTGCAGCGAAGCTCCTGAATTTTACGAGAACTGCGGAGCATCTTAATCTTGCCCAACCTACGGTAACAGCACAAATTCAATCTCTCGAACAAGAGCTGAACCAGCCATTATTTTTTCGAGTAGGAAAAAATACCTTTTTGACCCCGGTTGGTAAGACCGTAGAAAAATATACGTATCAAGTTTTTTCATTAATAGAAGAAATGAAACAGGAAATACATAAAACCTCGGGAGAGCAGAAATCTATTACAATTGCAGCTTCCGAAATTTTTTGTACTTACTACCTCCCGCCCGTTATCTCTGAATATTTGAAAGCGTTGCCAGATATTCAGGTGAAAATACTTTCCTGCCACAGTGATGCAGTAATTAAAGGGATTGAATCCAATGAATATGATATTGGCATTATTACAGGAAAACCCAACAAGAGCGGAATAAAAGACTTTGTTTTTTTAGAAGAGGAATGGGTGCTGGTTGTCTCAAAAAATCTTTATAGCCAATATACTATGGAGCATTTATTTGAAAGTTTTCCCCTTATTAAATATAATGACAATCACTTTGGCTATCACTACAAACAGATGAAAGAATTTATTAATAAGTGCAGGTTGCCTGTTCATAGAACAATAGAAATGGGCAGCGATGAGGCTATAAAAAAAGCAGTTTTAAATCATATTGGCATTGGTTTGCTTACAAAAAATTTTGTGGCGGAAGAAATTTTAAGTGGTGAGCTTGTCCCCGTTCTATCATTAGATAGTGATTTAAAGCTAGAAAATTCGCTCATCGTTCTCGAAGAAAAGCTAAATGTTACAGCAATCAAATCATTCTGGGATATTATGCAATCGTATGGGGCAGCACAGAATTGAAGGAACAGCACTTTCTGATAACAGCAAGGTTTTAGGATGTCGTCCTAAAAGCAAAGAGTCAGATGCCACCAGCACCATATATAACATAAAGATTTGTTATACAGTGAAGCAGCTAGAGAACGTTAGAACAGTCTCCAGCTGCACATGTATTATTTTGTATAATCGTACTCAAAATTACATTCATTAAGAGGGACGATTTTAGTTTTATTTTTTAATTTAAACCCTAGATATAGCAAAATTATAATAGGGACTAAACAGTAATTCGTTACGAGATCAAACCAGGAAAATGTATCTCCCTGAAATACCCAGAGGTTTGCACCGAATATGACAATGATACTTAAAACCATAGCAAAGAGGGGCCCGAATGGGTAGAACTTTGACTTATATTTTAAATCATCAAGATTTCTTCCTTGTACAATATAGGCCTTTCTAAATCTGTAATGGCAAAGTGCTATACCAAACCATGTAATAAATCCAGATATTCCTGAAGCACTGTAAAATATAGAGTATATCTTTCCATCACCTATTAATGAACTCAAAAATGACAATCCTGCTACCGAAGCAGTTGCTACAACGGCATAAATAGGAATTCCACGTTTATCAACCTTCGTAAATATCCTCGGAGCCGATCTGCTTTTTCCCATGGCATATAGCATACGTGAAGCTGTGTAGAGGCTGGAATTTCCAGCGGAAAGCACAGCTGTAAGAATGACTGCATTCATAAGTGACGCAGCAGCAGTAAATCCAGCATTTTGGAATACAAGTGTAAATGGTGATGCTGCTATATTTTCTATTTCTCCATCTAGCAGTCTAGGATCTGTAAAGGGAACAATAAATCCTATGATGGCAATGGTAGCTACGTAGAAAATAAGTATTCTCCAAAAAACTGTATTAATAGCTTTGGGAATATTCTTTTGCGGCTCTTCTGATTCTCCCGCGGCTAGACCGACAATTTCAGTTCCTAAAAATGAAAATCCTGCTACAAGAAATACACTTAGCATCGTAAAAAATCCACCGACAAATGGAGCCTTTCCTGCTTCTTGGCCGTCAAATGTCCAGTTTTGGAAGCCTACACTATGGCCATTCAGCAATCCAGTGATCATTAGTATTCCTGTTATTATGAAAATGATGACTGTAGCAACCTTAATTCCCGAAAGCCAATATTCGGTTTCTCCGTAAAGCTTAACAGAGAAAAGGTTTAACGATAACAGTATGATAAAAAAAAATGCGGCCCATAATGTAGTAGACGTATCAGGAAACCAAAACTTAACAATGAATGCCCCAGCAATTAGCTCTGCTGCTAAGGTAATGGCCCAGCCAAACCAGTAGCTCCATCCGAAAGCGAAGCCGGCTGCTGGATCTACAAATCGATTGGCATAATCCTCAAATGAACCGGAGCTTGGAATGAGTGTCGCCATTTCTCCAAGGGAGGTCATCATGAAGTACACTAATATTCCCATAATAATGTAAGCAAGGAGTGCGCCGCCTGGACCTGCCTGGCTGACTGCGCTCCCGCTTGCAAAAAATAAACCGGTGCCTATAGAGCCTCCTATAGCAATCATTGATAAATGTCTTCCTTTAAGCTTTCGATGGAGCTGCTTTTCGTCATGAGTTGTTTCTAATCCGGCAAAACTATTGTCTCTTGTTTGCGCTTCCATAAAAATCACCCTTTCTTATTGATTAATGATTTTCAAGAATAACTGCTAAGTAAAAATAGATACAATTCCTTCCCGTTATCTGACCCTTAACTTGATAAGCTTTTTATTTTTATAAGGCTTGAAAACGGTGTTCACTATCACCTCCTGGGTTACTTAATATATAACAACTATTCTGATAATTTGTGAAATAGTTAAAGTTGATGTTTAGCATAGTTTTTTTTAATAGCATGGTAATATTACATGGTTTTAATGGATAACAGTAGAGTTAAGGGGGAAATTAGCATTTACGCCTAGACAAATGGATTGGTTAGAGCCTGTCGATGGTGAAGGATATAATATGAAATTAATATAAAGGAAGAGTCGATTTTCCAAAGTGGAACCCAGATTCCTTCTGAATTTTGTGAGAGTTTGTACTTAAATGAAAGAAAGTGATTGTTTAATAAGGAGTAAAAGGGTGATACACATTAGTCTTGTATAATATATATTGCCCTTTATTTTTTGTTTAATCTATTCAGTATTTGCTTCAAAAACCATGGTTTTTGAAATTAAGTTTTATGTATGTTTAGATAGTGGTTCTGCTATTGTTTCCCATGACGCTAGCAATATTGTTGCTATTAAAGGATAATGAATTTATAGCAGATATAGGGAAGGGGTTATCTTAAGATTTTATTATACACGAGCAATTTTCAATGACTTTTAAACTTCTTTCATTTTCCCTAACCGCAGTTTCATTAGTGTCCTAACTCATTCGAAATTCTAGGAATCAATTCTTTAAACTATAGAGGGAAATAGATATAATATTTAACATTATGGTGATTAAGGTAAGGAGTTTAATTGGATGAAGGTTATTATTGCAGAAAAGCCCTCTGTAGCTAAAAATATTGCAGATGCTTTAAAAATAAAAACGAAGAAAGATGGTTATTTTGAGGGCAATGATTATATCATCACATGGGCTTTCGGACATTTATTACAGCTTTACGATGCAAAGGATTATGACGAAAAGTTGAAAAAATGGAGTATGGAAAATTTCCCCTTCATCCCATCGCATTTTCGTTACAAAGTGAAAAGTGATCCACGCAACAGGGATAAAGAAGACCTAGGGGCGAAGAAACAGCTGAAAATTATCTATTCTTTAATCAAACGAAATGACGTAGAAGCTCTGGTTTCGGCCTGTGATTATGATCGTGAGGGCCAAATTATTGGTGATACCATTATCTATAATCTCAAGTCCCAGAAAAAAGTATACAGATTGTTATTGAACGAGTGGACCCCTGAGGAAGTGTTAAAGGGTCTCCAAAATATTAAACCAAATATTGAAATGAAGCCCCTTCAAGATGCTGGCTTAAGCCGCCAGTGGGCAGACTGGCTGATTGGCATCAATTTAACGTCAGTTGCTACATTAAAGTACCAAAAGGGAAGAGGACAGGCGTTAAATATCGGAAGGGTCTTGCTGCCAACCTTAAAAATTATTTACGACCGCGATAAGGAAATCGAGAATTTTGTACCGGAAGATTATTATAAATTAACGGCTACTTTTCAAACGAAAGACGGCGAAGAGTATGAGGGGACTTATTTCGAGGAGGGGCAGGAAAAGTTCAAAAGTAAAGAACCTCTCGAATTAATCGAGCAGATCCTAGCCAATCAAAGCGGCACAGTGATTGATAAAAAGGTCGAACGGAAAAAGGAGTTTCCGCCTTATTTATTTAATCTCTCAAATTTACAAGGGTACATTACAAGTAAGTATAAAGGCTGGACGTCCGACAAAGTATTGAAAGTAGCTCAGTCCCTTTACGAGAAAAAATTGATCACGTACCCTCGAACAGCGAGTGTGGCTTTAGAAGAAAGCCTTGTAGGCAAGGCAGCTAAAGTGCTGGATGTTTTAAAAAGGGGGCTGCCTTTTGAAGAGGAAATTAAATTTCAAAAAACGAAACGGATATTTAATAACGCAAAGGTGGAGAGTCATAGCGCGATTATTCCCACTTATTTGGTTCCTAAGTCGTTAACGAAGGATGAAGAGATTGTTTATACAGCGATTAAAAATCGCTTTATTGTTCAGTTTATGCCGATAGCGGAATACGAAGAAACGAAAATTACGACAAAAGCGAATGTTAGCGAGATAAAAGGTGTATTTATTTCTAAAGGAAAAGTGCAAACGGTTGTTGGCTGGAAAAAGCTTGAGAAAATCGAATCGAAAGATACACTACTGCCGGCTGTTACAATCAATGAGCATGTGGATATAACAAAGCAAAATGTATCTTCTCATGTAACGAAGCCTCCGAAGCCTCATATCGAAAAAACATTGCTTCGGGTCATGGAAACCTGCGGAAAAGGCAGCAAAGGCGGAGAGAGTGAAGAGGGAGAGGAAATGCTTGCTTCCATTCTAAGCGGCTATAGCATTGGCACTCCAGCAACAAGAGCAGAAACGATCAAGAAACTAAAAGATATTGGTTACATTACGGCAGAAAACAAAAACCTGGTATGTACTGAACTTGGCAGAAAGCTGGTAGAAACGTTCCCGGTGAAGGAATTATTTGATTTGGAATTTACCGGACGGCTAGAAAAAACATTATCAGATATTGAAAAACAAAAATTCACCAAAGAATCTTTCCTGCATGTAATTTCTGAATTCACTTCGAAAGCCGTTGAAAAAATAAAAAGTGATCAGGAAGTCGTCATCAATGAGGTATCTAAAGAGAAAAAACAAGCTGAAGTGCTTGGAAAGTGTCCGCTATGTGGGCACGCGATCATTGAAGGACAGAAGGGCTTTGGCTGCAGCAATTGGAAAAGCGGCTGTAAATTTGTTATTTGGAAAAACGATAAGTTTTTAGCTTCCATGAAGAAGAAACCGACTAAAACGATGGTAAAAACACTTTTGAAAAACGGAGTGGTGACAGTAAAAGGATTAACAAGCAAAAAAGGCAATAAATTTGATGCAAATTTGCGTTACGAAAAAAATCAGGACAATGAATACTTTAGTTGGAAAATGGAGTTCAATAAATAACACCCAATTTTCCTTAACGTTTAGAACAGCTCAATTCACTTCATTGGGCTGTTTTTTATTGAATAAGTGAGAAAGGACAACTCAATGTTTTGGTGCTTATTGTATCTATGGCTAGAAAAGGGAGAACATCTTAATCGTTATATTCCCAGTTCCTTAGCCAGCTCACAATGGTTAAATTCATGGAAGAAAGAGGATAAAATGGCCGTGTTAAGCGTATGTGCCTGGTGTATAAAAATGTAGTTTTTAATATCCGCATTCAAAGATGAATTCAAGCAAAGCGTATTCATTATGGGTGAACAGTCTGGTTTCCACTTGTTTATCAAAGTGCACATGTAGTGTTCAGAAGAATGGTTCATTCAGGCCGTCTTTGATGGCATTAAGGTGTATTTTACTGCAGTCTATGTTATTAAATATATAATATGATCCAGACACTGGATAGAAACAATAAAGAGCGGTTCCTCCAATTCCATCAGTGTTTATTTAGAAAAAAATCAGTTGTTTTTGAGAAGGCTTTCCTCTATTATCTTTTATAAAAAGGTACGATAAATACCAGAGAAGAACAGCTACTTATTGTCTGTTTTACGGATTAGACCTATCCAGTTTTTGAAGAGTGCAAAAGCACTCTTTTTCATTAGAAAGAAACGTTGGAAATGATGAATACTATATTCCGCCTGGGATGCCAAATATCTTATTTATACATTTATATGTTCTTTCTAGCAATCATTATATTTAGTAGTATATGGGTTGTACAAATCGGGCCAAAAAGAGAGGAAGAAAAATGCTCAAAAATGAGTTCACATACGAGCTAGTAAACCAGTTTGATTTATTTATTCATATTTTTAATAGCATGTCAGATTTAGTGTTTTTAGTTCAAGTTAATCAAGGTAAGGATTTTCGATACTTATTTGCAAATGCTGCAGCGAACCGGTTAATTGGTATAGATGAGACAGCTTACGGACACGCATTAGATGAATTTTTGCCGCCCGAGACCTTGGCATTAGTTACTGAGAAGTATAAGGAAGCTATTAAGAAAAAAGTTCCAATTACTTATGAAGAAGAGCTTAATTGGCCTTTTAACAATAATCGGAAAAGTCAATCAATTAACAAAGATAGAAAAGGATATTTTGAATCAACGGTTACCCCTCTATTTGATGATCAGGGAAAGTGTACACATCTATTGGCGATTGTTCGCGATATAACAGAGCAAAAAGAGAAAGAACAAGAATTAAAGCGTGTAAGTGAACACATGGAATTGATTTGGAATCATACGGCTGATGTTATTTATACATTTAATGCATCTACGAGCTTTGTTAGTGTAAATCCGGCATTTGAGCATTTATTTGGCTGGAAGAGTGAGGAACTATTGAATGACCCAACAATCAGCATTGTTCCGAAGCATGATAGAGTGGAATTAGAGCAGATCATTGAAGCATTAAAGAATGGACAAATTGTCCTCTCCCATGAAGTGCGGCGTATAGCAAAGAATGGGCAGATCATTCATGTGTTAGCTTCCTATTCACCTATTTATGATCATGATGGAAATTGGGATGGAGGAGTGGCTGTTTATAAGGATGTTACGGAACAGATGAAGATATTCAAAAAATTAGAAGACAGCAAAGAGAGATATCGTATCATTACAGAATATTCATCTGATTTAGTTAAAGTCACTGATGCGAAAGGAACAGTAATTTACACCTCGCCTTCTCATTTAACCATTCTTGGGATAGAGCCAGTTGATACTTTAAACAAATCTATTTTAGAGCTTATGTATCCAGAAGACACCCAACTATTTGATTATACTATAAGAAAAATTGTTTGCAGTCAGGAACCTCAATCAATAGAGTTTAGAAGAATGAATGCAAAAGGTGATCTTATTTGGCTTCATACAATCGGTACACCGATTATCAACGATAAAAAAGAAGTCGAACACATTATATTTGTAGCCAGAGAAATCACGGAGAGAAAGAAGTATGAGGAAAAACTAAAACAGCTGGCCCTATATGACTTTTTGACAGGAAAGCCAAATCGAGCACAATTCTATAATAGATTAAAAAAAGAAGTAAAACGGGCGAAAGAGACACAGTCTATGTTTTCTGTCATGATGCTTGATTTGGATCACTTTAAACTGATCAATGATACAATGGGACACGACATTGGAGATCGGCTGCTCAAAGGGTTTGCTGAACGTGTGGAAAATTGCTTGGATGGGAAGGATATGCTTGCTAGGCTCGGGGGCGATGAATTTATTGTTCTATCGCCAGATTTATGGGGAAAAGAAGAAACGATTGACAAGGCTGAGCGGATTATAGAGTCTCTACAAAAGGACTGGGGATTCGATGAATATCTTTTTAAGACCACATCGAGTATAGGAATCGCTTTTTTTCCTCCATATAGATTAACTTATGAAATGCTACTTAAGCAGGCTGATTTAGCGCTATATCAGGCAAAAGCAAAGGGAAGAAATAAATTTCAAATCTTTCAAGAACATATGATAGATCATTGATTATAAAAAGAGAGGGACAAAGCCCTCTCTTTTTATAATCTATCTAATGGGCTCTTTTATGATGTTTAAACAACTCTCTTTATGTTTGGAAAATATATAGAATATATAGATAATTAAAAGTCTTATTTTGCAATTAACTGTCTTTTTTTGTTAAAATTATAAAATAGAAACTAAGTATGAACAGGAGATTTTAGTGAAATTTTTTCTATAGATTTTAATTTTTGAAGAAGTAGTTTTGGATTTTGCCTTTTATCACTCTGCTATTTGTAATTTTTGTTTTCATTCATCCTCATACGGTCTTCCTATCAAGGAGGCTGCCCCTAGATGCATCGAGGAAGCGACATCAGCTGTCGAAGATGATCAATTATTTAAACAAGAAGCTCCGTTTAATCAGTTGATTCAGCAATCTAAACCATCTCTAAATAATGGCAATAAAGGCTACAGGAAGGGGCGATATAATTGAAAATGAAGAAATGGCTGTCGAAATTAACTACCACTGGCCATCCAAGGCTTTCATTAGAGGAGACGTCTTCTGAGTCACTGGCATCTATGGAGAGTAACATTTATCAAATGTTATTTAACCAGCATCCGGACGGTATTGTGTTGCTTGACAGTGACGGCAGAGTAGTTGACTGCAATGAAAAAACTGCCGAGCTTTTAAATTATAACCTTGCAGATTTACGGGATGATTTTTTTCGGTATGTTGACGAACAACATTCAAAAAGAGTCCTTCGAAGCTTTAAAAAGGCATTAAAAGGTGAAACCACTCAATATACGGCTATAAGAATGACAAAAAATAATACGCCTTTTCATATTCAGGTCATGTTTACTCCATTTATCGTCGAAAATACAATGCAGGGAGTAGTTGGTTTCTTTCGTGATAACAATGAAGCAGCCAACCTTAAAGATCATCTGACTAGAGCACAGAAAATCGCGGCGGTTGGAAGTTGGGACTATAACCCTCAGGAGGATAAATTATTTTGGAGTGATCAAGTATACACAATTTTAGGAGTGGAAGATCGACCGTCTTTTATTCCAACAGTTAGTAAATTTTGTAAGGCTATTCATATAGATGATCAGGATAAGTTTGATGAGTTACTTAGTGGAGCTTTGCAAGACGGCATCGGCTATGAAGTGGAAGTGCGGATAATCAAAATGGGAGGGGAGGTTCGCACTTGTTTTGTAAAAGCAGATGTATTTGTTGATGATAAAGGAAAAGTAAACTACTTGACGGGTGTAATTTGGGATGTGACAGAAAAGAAGAAAAAGGAACAGACGATCTGGGAGCAACAAATGCAGACGAAGAATATATTGCAAGCGATCGATGCGGCTGTTTGGTCAGAGGATGTTACACATAACAAACTGCTTTTTTGTTCAAATGCTGTGCAGAATATTTATGGTGTGTCTCCAGAGCAATTTTCAGAAGATATAGACTATTGGAAAAAGGCGATTCACCCTGAAGACAGAAAAATGGTCGAAGAAGCTCAAGTCAAACTCGCGGCTGGTCAAAAATCAAATCTTGAATACCGAATTATTCATTCATCTGGCGAAATAAAGTGGATTGAGGATCGTTCTATTCCAACGATTGATGAAAAAGGCCAGCTTATCCGCCTTGAGGGAATTATTTCAGAGATTAGCCAGCGAAAAGAGTACGAAGAAAATTTAAAAAACATAGCTAACCAAGACTTTTTAACGGATTTGCCGAACAGAAGAAAATTTGAAAATGAGCTATCGGCAGCACTAGAGCGGGCGACAAAGAACAAACAAATGCTTTCTCTTTTCTTCCTTGACCTGGACCGGTTTAAAAACATTAACGATGCGCTTGGGCATGCGATTGGAGACAGGCTGCTCATCGAAGTATCTCAGCGTCTGTCAGCCATCTGCGAAAAGCAGGGCTATCTTGCAAGACTAGGCGGAGATGAATTTGGAATTTTTATCGAAAATATTACTGGAGTGGACGCTAGCCTTGCGTTGGCTCATAAAATCTTAGACATATTCGACGAGCCATTTTTGATCGATGACTATGAATTGTATGTAACAACAAGCATTGGTATTACTTATGCCCCATTCGATGGAGAAAATATATTAACATTGCTAAAAAATGCAGATGTGGCCATGTATCGGGCAAAGGAAGCCGGAAGAAATGATTATTACGTATACACACCTACTATGAATATTGAAACATTTAAGCAATATTCACTTGAAAAAGGATTGCGCAACGCCTTAAAAAACAATGAATTTTATTTGGAATATCAGCCTAAAGTTGATTCTCAAACAGGCAGGTTGTCGGGGGCCGAAGCATTAATTCGCTGGAAGCACCCTGAATGGGGAATTGTCTCTCCTGGAGAGTTTATCCCTTTAGCAGAAGAAAGTGGCTATATATTGACAATTGGCGATTGGGTGATCAAACAAGTTTGTTCTCAAATAAAAGAATGGGAGAAAAAAGGGTTAAAGATAGTCCCTATATCAGTAAATGTTTCTTACAAACGGCTGATGAAAGTGGATTTTGTTGATAGTGCCATCAAGGCTGTAAAAGACGCAGGTATCCACCCGAGCTATATTGAGTTTGAAATTACTGAGCGAACAATGATTCAGCATGAAGAAGTAGTTAAGGCGGCCATAGCCAATCTTCAAGCATATGGGTTTACTTTCTCGTTAGATGACTTTGGTACATGTCAATCGTCTCTTTCTTATTTATCTACTTTTGAAATTGATGTGCTGAAGATGGACCGTTCATTTGTTAAAGAGATCGGAAAAAACAGACGGATTGAAAGTATTGTTTCCAGTGTAGTAGCACTTTCGGACGAGCTGGGGATAAAAGTAGTCGCTGAAGGGGTAGAAACAGAATGGCAGTTTGACTTTCTTCGTAAGCGAAACTGCCACTTTATTCAGGGGTTCTTATTCAGCCCACCGGTCAAGAACGAAGTGTTCGAACAGATGCTGGCTGATCCTTACATTGGCATGAACAAACAGGCTAAAGCAGAAAATCGTCTAGCAAGTCATAGAAAGCGTGTGAATTTTTCTAATCCAATGATTGCAGCCATGTCTATTACAAAAATTAGAGACAGGGAAGTGAAAATGGGTTATTCAGGGATTCTTATTACTAATATTGGAGGAGACGGGCTTTCGTTTTTATCACAGATTAATTTGCCTGAGCGCCAGGACATTATTTTGAAAATTACATTTGCACTTGGAGCCACCACATTTGAATTGTTCGGAATCATTGCACAAAAGCAAGAAGAGACAGAGGTCTACCGATATGAAATGAAGTTTCAAATGCAAGGAGAGGAGCAGGAAAGGCTAAGAAGTCTGATTATGTGCATTAACGAGGAAATGAAGAATGATAAGACATTTACTGGCATAAGGACATTTTCCGGTTCGGTGCAAGAATTTTTTGAAGGAGATAAAGTGTCATAGCGGGAGGAGAACCCCCGTTGTTTACTGATTTAAGCACTGCTCCTATTTCCCGGGATATAGTTCATTTAACGCAATGGACTTCAAGCTTAACTGCCTTAAAAAGGTGCCTAGTTTAATGTGGATAATTTATAGTAGAAAAAGTGATTGGTTCAATGATAACAAGGTGGTTGAATTCTAAACTCTCTGTAACCCCGTTCTGATTTTGGAACGGGGTTACAGAGAGTGGTTGAATGATAAGTGCAAATCTTCTAATTGAAAATCTGGTTTTTTAAATGGTGTTCCATATGTTCAAGATAGTCTTGAATGAGCCATTCAAGGGTCTTAAGTTCGTTATTGCCTATGTCGCATTGGTACGCTAATTTTTCGTCAGGTATCCGATCGATCACTTTTATTATTTTTTTATTTAAGCTGCACCATAGGTGTACGATCTCTTCACTTGTTATATGTTGATAGTCCTGAAGCTCCACCCATTGATTCTGGTTATAGGGCGTAAGGCGAAAGGGCTGCTTTTCATATTGAATGCTGATAAATCTTCCAAGATTATTAATGGCTGAATCGCATAAATGGCCTAGTATCTCTTTTTTTGACCATTTGTTAGGCATAGGTCGTCGCGACGCTTCTGCTTCTGAAAAATGACTGAACACTTCTGGAACCTTGATTAACCAGTGATTTATACTTTCAATGACCTGTTGCATATCCTTCTCCTCCAATACTATTATTTAAGTTTCCCCTTTGTTTCTTATTATTTCCTTATGACATAACTCCTTAGATATTTACCGCATCTTTACTTTGAAAGAAATGATTTCTACTTACTTTCTCACAAATCCTTCTTCTCTTTCACAATTTGGTGGGCTTTTCAGAAAGTATTTTTATTTCATGCGCTGTATCGCTTTTCTTGCGAGAGATCTATCAGTGAGGGTAATTAAGTCATTTCTTACCTGCAATTCTATGCTTGAAGCCGATCTGTGCGCATCGCTTTGCCTCAATGAAAATAGCCTATCAACCGCATTTTTATAATCACCGGAGGAAGAACAAAAGGGGACGAGAGCAGTTAAGGAAGTAGTTAAGAATAGCCGCCAGGAAAGTAAAGTGAATATAATAATAGAAGACAAATAATAAAAGACGGCGCAGCAAGCACCGTCTTTTCCAAATTTATTGTTGTTCTTTCTCGTTGTAATATTTCACTCCGAATTGCGATCCTTCAGATACCATTTTGTTGTCAGCAATATCGTCAGGATGAGGATGTCCGGCTTTTAAAACAGGGAATTCTTCGGTAGAAGGCTGGACGTCCATATTCATCTTTTCTTTCGCGGTATTGACCAGGCTGTCGAATTTGTTGCGATTTTCCTCTTTGGAAAGCCACCAGGCTGCAGCTCCTGCTCCAAGAAGCATATAACCTAAACCTGCCCCGACGCCGCCTTGACTTTTTTCTGTATTTCTTCCAAACATAACAGAATTCCTCCTTACAACTTGAGCCTTTTAAGCTTTTCTTATATTTTTAAAAGCTAGTATTGCTTCTTGCATTATAATTACCCAAACTTGGGCAAATTAAAACCCACAGGTTATTTACACGTGGCCTTCAAAAAAGCAGATTTTTTTACTTATACGCCGTTTTCTTTTCTTATAGGCAGGGTATTAAAAAATGCAGGCATCAGTTATAGGAGGAGTGAAGATGGAGCATACCTTTAATAATGGACAATGGTCCTGGTATGAGCTCATGCAGTCTCAAATGGATGAGGCGGCTAAATACGCTGAACAATATCATTCATATAAAAGATGGGCAGAAGAAACAAAAAGAAATGTATCTAGTATCTTGAGAGTAGACACAAGTGAAAGAGGAAAGGAAGCCCTATGGGGTTCGCTTGTCTATTTTCAAGATGTTGAAGAAAAGGAAGGCAAACGAATTTTTCACTTCTATTTAACAAAAAAACATTTATTTACGGATGATTTAGATTTGTCTATTCTTGAAAATGTAGATGAGGATGTAATGAGAAAAAAGATGGATGAGGCCGAATGTCCGGTAGAAGGATTTATGATTATGATGGGGGAGCTCATTAATCATTTCCTTGAAAAAATTGACGTGTTTGAAATTCGTTTGAGAGATTTGCTTTGGAAAATTAGGGAAAAGAATAATATAGAAATCCTCGATCAAACAGCCAAAAGCCGTCACGAACTTCTCGTATGGCAAAATTTGATTATTCCTATAATGGAAATAAAATACGGAATTGAAGAAACTTTTGGCGATGATGTGTCCAAAGGGTTTCATTTTAAGAGAGCATCAAAGCGGATAGAACGCGCTTATATGTTAATTAATGAATATGATAAAGAATTGAAAGCCATGGTAGAGTTAGAGAACACAGTTTCTACCCACCGGGGAAATGAAATTATGAAAACCCTGACTGTGCTGACAACGCTTTTTACACCTGTAGCTGCATGGGGGGCTATTTGGGGAATGAACTTTAAAAATATGCCCGAGCTTGATTGGAAGCTTGGTTATATTTTTTCCTGGGCGGTGATTGCTCTTACCACGCTAGCTTTGTATGTATACTTATTGAAGAAAGGCTGGATGGGAGATATTTTACGCGGGAAAAAGAAAAATTCATTTTTTAAATAACCGCCTTTATTATAAGAAATACTTATTGAACTCAATTCGATTATCGTTATTTACTTATGTTAGTGATTGTATTATGATGAAATAGTATGAAAAGCAGAGAGTCATCTTTATTACACTTTCAGCTATGCTTACATATTTATGAAAAGAGGGGGAATCGGGATGGCAAACAATGATGTATTCAATGCCCGTTCAAATTTTGAGCTCGATGGTAAGCGTTATAATTATTACCGTTTAGCTGCTCTAGAGGAAGCGGGTGTGGCGAAAGTATCCCGCCTGCCATATTCGATCAAAGTATTATTAGAATCTGTACTGCGCCAGCATGATGGCTATGTTATTAAAAAAGACCACGTTGAAAACCTGGCTAAATGGGGAGCGGCAGACTTAAAAGATGCTGAAGTTCCATTTAAGCCTTCACGTGTTATCTTACAAGACTTTACTGGTGTTCCAGTTGTAGTTGACCTTGCTTCATTGCGCAAAGCAATGGCAGATATGGGAGGCAATCCGGATGTGATTAATCCAGAAATTCCGGTTGACCTTGTTATTGACCACTCTGTACAGGTAGACACATACGGTACACCTGAAGCACTGGAAAGAAATATGGAGCTTGAGTTTGAACGTAATGCCGAACGTTATGAATTCTTAAGCTGGGCACAAAAAGCATTCGATAACTATCGTGCTGTTCCACCAGCTACTGGTATCGTTCACCAAGTAAACCTTGAATATTTAGCGAGTGTTGTCCATGCGGTAGAAACTCCAAATGGCGAATTTGAAGCTTATCCAGATACGCTTGTTGGAACAGACTCCCATACAACAATGATCAATGGTATCGGTGTTCTCGGTTGGGGTGTCGGCGGTATTGAAGCAGAAGCAGGTATGCTTGGACAGCCGTCTTATTTCCCTGTGCCTGAAGTTATCGGGGTTAAATTAATCGGTGAGCTTCCAAATGGAGCAACTGCAACTGACTTAGCGCTTAAAGTAACACAAGTGTTGCGTACAAAGGGCGTAGTTGGCAAATTTGTTGAATTCTTCGGTCCTGGTGTATCTCAACTTCCGCTTGCAGACCGTGCAACGATTGCCAATATGGCACCTGAATACGGAGCAACTTGTGGTTTCTTCCCAGTGGATGCAGAGTCCCTTGACTATATGCGTCTAACAGGCCGCGAAGAAAGCCATATCAGAGTAGTAGAGCAATATTTAAAAGAAAATGATATGTTCTTCACTCCTGACAGAGAAGATCCTGTCTACACAGATGTAGTGGAATTAGACCTTGCTGAAATCGAACCAAACTTGTCTGGTCCAAAACGTCCACAAGATTTGATTCCGCTTTCCAGCATGCAAAAATCTTTCCAAGGAGCAATCAGTGCGCCAGAAGGCAACCAAGGCTTTGGTTTGACTCCTGAAGAGTTAGATAAGACAGCAACAGTTAAATTCGCTGACGGCGAAACAGCTGAAATGAAAACAGGCGCTGTGGCGATCGCTGCGATCACATCTTGTACGAACACATCTAACCCATACGTACTGCTTGCTGCAGGCTTAGTGGCGAAAAAAGCGGTCGAACTTGGTCTAGAAGTGCCGAAGTATGTGAAAACATCATTAGCTCCAGGATCAAAAGTTGTTACTGGTTACTTACAAGATGCTGGCTTGATGGGCTACATGGAGAAACTCGGCTTTAACCTTGTAGGCTATGGCTGTACAACTTGTATCGGTAACTCCGGTCCATTAAAAGAAGAAATTGAAAAAGCAATCATCGATTCAGATCTTTTAGTCACATCTGTGCTTTCCGGTAACCGGAACTTTGAAGGCCGTATCCATCCGCTTGTAAAAGCAAACTATCTGGCTTCACCACCATTGGTTGTAGCTTATGCGCTTGCTGGAACGGTTAACATTGACTTTGCTAAAGATCCAATCGGTAAAGATAAAGATGGCAAAGATGTCTTCTTCAAAGACATTTGGCCAGCGACAGAAGAAGTAAAAGAAGTCGTACAGCGTGCGGTAACACCAGAGTTGTTCCGTAAAGAATACGAGCGTGTATTTGACAGCAACTCACGCTGGAATCAAATTCAAACAAGCAACGAGGCTCTTTACAGCTGGAATAACGATTCCACTTACATTCAAAACCCGCCATTCTTTGAAGGACTGTCTGCAGTTCCTGAGAAGATTGAAGCACTTAAGGGCTTGCGTGTAATGGGTAAATTCGGTGACTCAGTGACAACTGACCACATTTCACCTGCTGGCGCAATCGGCAAAGATACACCTGCTGGTAAATACTTGCGTTCAAAAGGGGTAGAGCCACGTGACTTTAACTCTTATGGTTCACGCCGTGGTAACCACGAAGTGATGATGCGCGGAACATTCGCTAACATCCGTATTCGTAACCAAGTGGCTCCTGGAACAGAGGGTGGCTTTACAACTTACTGGCCAACAGGCGAAATTATGCCAATTTATGATGCTTGCATGAAATATCAAGAAGATGGCACAGGCCTTGTTGTTCTTGCTGGCAAAGATTATGGTATGGGTTCATCCCGTGACTGGGCAGCGAAAGGTACAAACCTTCTTGGCGTGAAAACAGTTATCGCGGAAAGCTATGAACGTATTCACCGTTCAAACCTTGTCATGATGGGCGTGCTTCCACTTCAATTCAAACTTGGAGAAAACGCTACGACTTTAGGTTTGACTGGTAAAGAAGTCTTTGAAGTAGATTTAAACGACGATGTGAAGCCACGTGACGTTGTGACAGTGACAGCTATTGATGAAGACGGCAACAAGAAGCAATTCCAAGCTCTTGTTCGCTTTGATTCTGATGTAGAAGTGGATTACTATCGCAACGGAGGCATCCTGCAAATGGTGCTTCGCGGCAAGCTACAAGACATTAAAGCATAATAAGAAGCTTTTTGATAGGGACCGGCAAATCTGCCGGTCCTTTTTGATTTATTATGTATATATTATTCTTAACCTCGCTCGTCCTATTTGCGTCATGAGAAAATAAGTTGTTTAAAACGGCGGCTGACCATGCTATTCAATCATTAGGCATGCAAGAGGAATGGTGAAATTGTAACGGCACAAGTTAATAAAAACTGGATGACGGACGTACACAAGACATTGTTTATTCACTGACTGATAAGTTTACTTATTTGATGCATGCAGCTACTTTGCCCATAGATTATCTTCTGTTGTTCCTACTATCATTTTGCTTCGCAACAAACCATCACGATTAAAAGATTCATGGCCTTATTTATTTATCTTTTTAACGTCAGAAACTGCATTCACAACGTTAAAATAGTCTTTATTTGCCCTTCCTGAGAACGATAACACCCTATCGGTTTTTTAAAAGTAGGCAGTGTAGATGAAAAGAAAACTACATTTAAAGGAAATTAATTGCCCACCCTTCTAGAGCGATAGCATTTAATGCCTGTCACTCTGTTGTAAAAATTAAGAGTGAAATGGTGTTAAATGTATAAAAGTTTGTTTGGCAGTCCATTAGTACACAGGTCCTCCTAATGGGGTTGATTCAGCAGTTGATAAAATGGCTCATACTTTATCAGCCAGTGAAATTATCATTGAGACAAGAAATTCTCATTGTAAGGAGTCAGCCTGCCATTGGCATCCATCAAAGAAATTGGACATCTAACGTTTGGATCAGAATCTGTAGAGGCAGGGGGAGAAGCGGCTGTACGATGCGGAAGGTGAAGCTTGTCTTCTTCTATGATGTATCTATAAAGAAAAGGACTATAGGCAAAAAAGTCTCTATTCCAGTCATAGCAACGTTCTTATTGTGCGCTGCTCATCGCTTCCTTGAAAATGGCACTTCACAAACAAAGCAGGAACAGCTCTGTACAATAAATAGGGAAAGAGGGAAGAGAGGCCCGCAGTTAAAAGGTTTTACATAGGAAATGGCTTTGGTTGAAGAAAATTAGATAAAAAATAACTATTAAATTAAAATTAATATAAAAACATATTGAATATCATTTTACATTTGTGATAATATGAAACGCGAGATCAAGTAACATAACAAAGAAAAGGGGAGCAAAATAGCAAAAATTAAACTAGAAAAGCAAGCCCAGAATATAAAAAGCAGCAAGAGAGACTACAGGAGGAGCGAAGGGTGCCGACCTGTTTACCTTACGCTCTGTGGCTTGTTCATTATTAATCCAGAGAAAACTCTGTACATAACAACAGCAACTGTGATGTCAATGAAACATTGCATGTTCTGTAGTATTACAAGCAGACAGTTTGTGGTCAGCAAACTCGTAGTCTGATAAGAAAATGAATGGTTTGCACGAATAAAAGCTGTCCGTACTATTTATATCCGGCAGCTTCCCTATGAAAATAGTAATCAAGGAGGAAAACTTATGTCTAAGGTAATGGTTGTTAACGAATCTAATTTTGATGAGGTTGTTTCTTCTAATGAAGTAGCTGTTATTAAGTTCGGTGCTCCGTGGTGCGGGCCTTGCAAAATGATTGCACCAGTTTTAGATAATCTTTCCACTAGCATGGAAAATGTCTCATTTGGAGATGTGAATATTGACGAAAGTGGCATGCTTGCCGAGAAGTTTAACATTATGAGCGTTCCAACCATTTTAATTTTTAAAAACGGTTCAGTAGCTAAGCAAAGTTTAGGTTTTTCTCCAGAAGATAAATTGAAAGACCTAATCTCTAAATATCTATAACGGGCATCAAAACGATTTATTTTCCGAGGAAAGAGGGGTATGAAAGATGAGTGAGAAAATTTATGATGTAATCATTATTGGAGCAGGTCCAGGCGGCATGACCGCGGCTGTATATACATCAAGAGCCAATTTGAAAACGTTGCTGATTGAGCGTGGAGTACCTGGCGGCCAGCTCCAAAATACAGAGGAGATTGAGAATTTCCCTAGTTATTCTCATATAGCTGGACCAGATTTAGCACAGAACATGTTTGAACATGCTTTGAAGTTTGGAGCAGAATATGAACAGGCTAATGTGAAGGATATTGTAGATGAAGGGGATGTAAAAGTCGTTCATAGTGATAATCAAACATATAAAGCACGGGCGGTCATTATCGCTACAGGCACTAAATATAAAAAGTTGGGCATCCCTGGTGAAGAGGAATTTTCGGGTCGCGGTGTCTCATGGTGTGCAGTCTGTGATGGGGCATTTTTTAGAAACAAAGAGCTTGTCGTTGTAGGCGGGGGAGATTCAGCAGTAGAAGAGTCCGTCTTCTTAACGAAATTCGCTAAAAAAGTGACTGTCCTGCATCGCCGGGACCGCTTTAGAGCCCAGCCGATTTTAGTCGACCGCATGCTTAAAAACGACAAGATTGACGTTGTTTATAACACGGTAGTAAATGAAATTGTTGGAGAAAACAAAGTAAACGCTGTTCTTCTAGAAAATACTGAAACGGGTGAAGTAACTACATTCCCGGCAGATGGAGTATTTGAATATATCGGCATGAATCCTGTATCTGAATTTGTGAGAGATTTAAAAATCACGGATGAAGAAGGGTGGATTATTACTGATGACCGAATGAAAACAGCTATTCCGGGCATTTATGCAATTGGTGATATCCGCAAAGATGCCGTTCGCCAGGTCGTCACAGCTACTGGTGACGGGTGTGTGGCAGCCATTGAAGCTCAGCACTTTGTAGAGAATTTAAAAGAACAATTAGCTACATCTCTTTCATAATTTTATTATAGCTGGACGTGGGGAAATCTGCGTCCAGCTTATTTTTTTATATGCCTAATGACAAAATTATGCACCTTTTTTACTTTAGAGCCATGTTTTATCTCGTGCCTCATAATTGCTTTTTCCTAAAAAATTTGCAGCTGCCGCATTTAATTATCATAGTTATTTGAAAATTTAGTATAGGAATGTTTGTTTATGGGTAACATAGTCATAATGACGATTGAAAAGAAGGGAAGACATACACTATGAGAAAAAGACAAAGAAAATCATTTGCTGAGCTTGTAAAAGAAAATAAAAGTGAGTTGTTAAGAAATCCGACAGCAATGAAAGAAATAGAGGAAAGATTGGAAGAGCGGTTAGAAATAAGGAGATCTGTGAAATAGGGATCTCAAGGCTTACGCAGAGATTGACTATACATAAAAAGCGGCCTAACGTTTAATAGTAACGTTGGACCGCTTTTTTGATTTAATGAGCTTCGGATTGATTGACGCCTACAGGGATGCCGGGCCTTGAAGAATCGCTCGCTCCGTACAATTGACTAGACTGATGGTCAAACAGTACAGCCTGAACGTTGCCCATTGGCAGAGCAATCTGATCAAATTGATAATTCATCTTTTCTAACACTTGTTTAGCTTCTTCAGGGATGCCTTCTTCCCACCAGATTAAGGGACCGGTACCATTGAAGATCCGTGGTTCTTCTATGGCGTCTTTCAGGTCCATTTCATAATTAATAACATGGATGAGCGTTTGCAGAACAGAAGCGACAATCGTCGGACCGCCGGGTGAACCAAGCGTTAAGAAAGGCTTCCCATCTTTAAAAATCATCGTCGGGGTTTTCATGCTGACCGGATATTTATTCGGCTCTACACTATTTACTCCTCCAAGTGAGGGATCGAAATCTGTCATATCATTATTTAATAAGAATCCATAGCCGGGCACCATGATTCCCGAGCCAAAATTATGTTCAAGGGAAGAGGTGCAGGTAGCAATATTTCCATCTTTGTCCACAGCTACAAAGTGGGTAGTTTCTGAGCCGATCTCAAAAGCCTGCGCCATCAGGCCGCTCGGTTGTTTATTTTGATCAAATTTCCATGGGTTTCCTGCCGCAACTTTATCATTGCGGAATTTAAAATTATATAACTGAAGGCGCTCATCCAGATAGTCGGGGTGAAGCAATCCTTCAAGTGGGATATCGTACAGATCAGGATCAGTCATAAAGGCTAGTTTGTCAGCAGTCATCACTCGCAGCGTCTCAGCGATTAAATAATACTTCTCCCATGAACGGACGCTGTATTGACCAATATTTAGTTTTTCTAATAGTTTAAGCATATAGAGAAGGGCAAAACCACCTCCATTTGGAGGGCTCGGCACCACGATATCAAATCCTTTATAAGCAGCCTGCAGCGGCTTAGCTATTTTTGCTTCATAATTAATCAGATCCTCTAATACTAAGCACCCGTCAAGCTTCTGAACTTCCTCAGCGATGGCTTTTGCAATCGCTCCTTTATAAAAAGAATCCACACCCTCTTTTTGAAGCTCTTTAAGTGCCCGGGTTAAATCTTTGTTTATAGCTACTTCTCCTTTAGTTAAAGGAACATCGTCTGGAAAAAAGAAAGCTTTGGCTTCTTTTCCGAGGCGGTTTCCGAACCTTTCAATGGCCGTTACCCATAAGTCATTCACTTCTATACCTTTTTCAGATAAATGGATAGCAGGTTCGATCACTTCTTCCCAAGTTTTGCGTCCGTAAAGGGCCAGCGCTTTATCGAATGCTTTTAAAATACCCGGAATCGCTACGGCTGTTCCGGGAGTAGATCGCTCCAGAAAGGGAATGACATCCTGATCTTCATTCACAAACACATTTGTTCGGGCATTCTTAGGTGCTTTCGAATGACCGTGGATAACCTTTGTTTCATGTTTTTTGGCATCATAATAGACGATAAAGCCGCTGGCGCCAAGCCCAGTATTAAAAGGTTCCGACACAGCCAGCGCAAATTGCATGGCGGCCAGCGCATCCATTGCATTACCGCCGGATTTTAGCACATCAGCACCAATTGTAGATGCTTCCACTGTCGCACTTGCAGTCATTCCACCATCTGCCCATGCGCGCTGACCGCCGTTTTCTCGTTTTTGGTTTTTTATAATATTTTTTATATCCATTATTTACACCTCAAATTTTTTAGTTACTTAGTTACTTGGATAACCGCTCAATCGTTTTTGCGAGCAAGATTGTGCGGTCTACCAGTGAATGCAAATCTGTATATTCTTCTGTTTCGCTATGTGAAAATTCACCGATAGGACCCATACCATCGATGGTCGGAATGCCTTTTGCTGCTGTAAAGGATGCATCGGATCCGCCACCAGTGCTGACTTCGTGAATAGCAAAGCCCAGCTCTTTGCCCGTTTCTCGTATCCTATTAAAAAGCTTTTCAGATTCTTCTGTTCGCTCCATTGGAGGGCGGTCAATACCGCCGCTTAGTTCGGTACGTGTTCCATGAACGACTTCTTCACCGGCGATTTTATGAATCGATTTAGTGATGTTCATTGCCTGATCGTTATTTTTTACACGGACATCAATCTCTGCTTCCGCATATGGCGGCACCGTGTTAACGGAAGTGCCTCCTTTAATTAGGCCAACATTTACCGTCAGTCCCTGGTCATAATCATTTAACTCTTGGAGGCGGATGACCTTATAGGCAAGCTCTTCGATTGCACTAACGCCGATTTCTGGTTCTACACCCGCATGAGCACTTTTTCCTTGCACCTTCATGACGAAGTGGCCGACTCCTTTTCTTTCGGTGACTACCCCGTCATTCGGCCGCCCGCATTCAACGATGAGACTGTAATCTTTTTCTGCTGCTGCTTCTTCAATTAATGCCTTAGAGGAAATCGAGCCAATTTCTTCGTCACTGTTAAAGATGATATGAACGTTATTCACAGCAGCTGATCCGCTTTCTTTTAATGCTTTCATCGCATAGAGAATCTGAACGTGACTTGCTTTCTCGTCATTTACACCTGGTCCGTAGGCTTTATCTCCAATAATTGAAAAAGGCCGCTTCTTCGCTTCACCTTTAGGGAATACGGTGTCCATGTGGGAGACGATCAAAATTTTTGGTTGACTTTCCCGCTCTGCTTTAATTTCCAGGTGATTCCCTTGTTTAGTTTGTCGATGTACCTTAACATACATGCCAATCTCTTCGAATTTATTTTTTAGCAAAGCGCCTACCTGATCCACGCCTTCCTTGTCGTAAGAATTGCTGTCTGTATTGACGATGGTCTCTAACAGATCAATCATTTCCTGTTTTTTACTGTGAAGATAATCAATCAAAAGAAACCCTCCTTGTTCTTAATGTCTGTCCTTAAGTGATTCCCTGTTTTTCTGAAAGTGTAAACATGCTTTATTTTACCAACAGGCTGAGATATACTGAGTAAATTAGAAGATAAACTGCAAAAGGGAGACTCGATAGATGTTCATTTCAGAGAAAGAAGTACAAGTAAGATATGCAGAGACAGATGCCATGCAAGTTGTGTACCATGGCCAGTATGTGGTATGGCTTGAGCTTGGCCGTACTCAATTAATTGAGGATTTAGGCTTTAACTATGCTGAAATGGAGAAAGAAGGGTATGTAGCTCCGGTGCTTGATATACAGCTTTCTTACAAAAAGCCGTTTCGTTATGGGGATACAGCCTGGGTTTACTCTTGGATTGAAGAATATACGGGTGTCCGTACTGTGTATGGTTATGAAATTAAAAATAAAGAAGGAGAAGTATGTTTGACGGGGACAACTTCTCATGCGGTCGTAAAAAAAGATACATTCCGTCCGGTGTCACTGAAGCGGGTGTTTCCAGACTGGCATAAAGTATACGAAGAAAATAAGAAGCAGGCATAGAAAGATAGGAGAAGGAAATGGCATTCGGCATACATAAACAGGAGCTGGCAGAGTGGAAGCGGCAAATCGACAATGGAAATATTGCTTTTTTAACCCATTATTGGCTGGATGAAAGATTTCCCCATTGTCGTACCGTCACAAAAGTAGGGTGCAAGGATTTAGAAACGCTCGCCCGCTGGGGAAGAAAGTACGGCTTAAAAAAAGAGTGGATTGACAAAAGAAAAGACGGCTATTCACACTTTGATCTGCTTGGAGACCGGCAAAAAGAGATCTTAGAAAGAGAAGGGCTGCAAAGTCATATTGAAAAGTTTCAATTATAAAAAGCGAAAAGGCGCAGCATGCGGCCTTTTCGCTTTTTAAGAGGGCTTTACATAGTCGTATTTTGGCTCGTCCAGTTTTTCATTATAGTTCACCTGCAGGTCGTGACCATCAAAAAACCATAAATCATTTTGTTCTATAAAATAAATGACGCCATCTATTTCGGTTTTTGCTCCGATTTCCACAGGCTCATCTTTGGTGACACCGAGTGAAAAACCTTGATGAAGGGGGCTGGAGCCTCCATAACGGACGAAAAAACGGACATAGTCACCTTGACTTACTTCCATTTCGTTTTCAAACCATGAGCGTGCCTTTGCCTCTACTTGAATATGCATATGTTATTCACCTCTACTTTTTCTAAGTGTATCACGGATGCAGAAAATAATGAAAACAGATGCCTGCCTATTTTAAAAGAAAGGCAAATCCACTTAATGACAAGAGGTGAGAAAATGATTTTGGTAAGTTCTTGCTTAGCGGGCTTTGAAGTAAGATATAACGGTTCACACAGTTTATACAGCAAGATAAGAGAGTTGGTGGAAAGCCAGAAAGCGATCGCTGTATGTCCAGAATTGCTTGGCGGTTTCTCCACGCCGAGAGAACCAGCAGAAATCGTAGGCGGCGATGGGGAAGCAGTCCTTGATGGCCAGGCGAAAGTAGTGGAAAAGTCCGGAAGGGACGTCACAGCGCTTTATATAAAAGGTGCTTATGACACCCTTAAAAAAGCTCAAGAAATAAAAGCAACGGCTGTTATTTTAAAAGAATACAGCCCTTCATGCGGAAGCGCGATGATTTATAACGGGGAATTTAGAAATAAAAAGATAGCTGGCAACGGCGTAACCGCAGCTTTGCTTCACAGGCATGGCTTTAAAGTGATCTCCGAGGAAAACCTGTCAAAACTTTTAGATGAAATAGAGGGGGATGCTTTCACGAGTATCGATTAAAATCATTCCTTACATATAGATGGAGATTAGCAGGTTGTAGATGATGAATAATAAAAAAAGAAAAAGCAGCGCTCGTGCAGGCAACTGTTTATTGCCGCAACTTGCGCTGCTTTTGTCTGCATCCTACCCCTGACTGTAAAAGCAGAACGATTAAGAGAATGACAATGATTACAACCACTTAATTTTGGGCTCGGTCTTATTTTTAATCCGCGAGATGTTGGCGCGATGGCGATAAATAACAAAAAAGGCTAACATACCGACAACGATAATGAGCGGCGGATTTTGAAGAATAATCGCATAGGTTAAAGCAACGATAGCAACAATAATCGATGATAAGGATACATACTTCGTTAGATAGAGTGAAATAAAAAAGCTAAGCAGGATAACAAGAAACATGACCGGTTCGACGCCTAGCAGGACGCCGCCTGACGTTGCGACTGCTTTTCCCCCTCTAAAGTTAGCGAATACAGGGAACATGTGCCCGATTACTGCTATAACACCGGGGATAAGCGGATTCAGGCCTGGATCAAGCCAGAGTGGAAGCATAGTCGCCGCTGTCCCTTTTAAAATATCAGCAAGCGTCACCACAATTCCCGCCTTTACACCCAGTGTACGAAACGAGTTGGTTGCACCGAGGTTGCCGCTTCCGTGTTCACGAATGTCAATGCCAAAAAAGCATTTGCCGATAATTAAGCCGGAAGGAATCGATCCAAGTAAATAAGCTAGTAAAATAATAAGTCCAGTAATCATAAACTTACTCCTTTAATCTTGTCCTTTACAATAGAATGTATGAAAGTTTTTACATGCTGATTCTTATTTTAACATGCATAGAATAAGAAGAGGAGATTTTTCCGTTGCCTGATTAAAAAAATTAGCGTACGCTGAGTAAACGGAAAGATTTAACTTCAGAAAGAAACAGGTGAAAATATGGGATTGTTTTTTAGTGCTGTTCAATGGCTGTTTTTTATGCTGGCGAGTTCACTTGTAGCTCCAATTGCTATTGCTGGTTTATTTCATCTCTCTCCGGCAGATACAGCGGAATTTGTACAGAGGACGATGTTTGTGCTCGGGCTTTCCGGAATGATCCAAGCCTTAATTGGACATCGGCTGCCTATTAATGAAGGGCCGGCCGGACTATGGTGGGGAGTCTTTGCGATTTACGCCGGTTTTGCAGGCACAATCTATTCTTCAACGGAGCAGGCTCTGCAAAGCCTTGAAGGGGGAATGATCGTTTCAGGTATCATTTTTATTTTTCTGGCCGCTTTTGGTTTGCTCGAAAAAATGGCTAAATTATTCACCCCGACAGTAACATTTATCTATTTATTGCTGCTTATTTTACAGCTGAGCGGTTCATTTTTGAAAGGAATGCTTGGCTTGCCGAATGAAACGGAGAGCGTTCGCCCGCTTGTGATGGCAGGGAGTGCCGTCACCTTGATAGCGGCCTTTTATTTTTCTGCGCACCGCATTCAATGGATGCGACAGTATTCGGTTATTATCTCACTTGGTTTCGGCTGGCTGCTATTCTTTCTTATTGGCGAGGCACCCTTCCATTCTGCTTCAGGAAAAGAACTGTTCCATCTACCGGGCTTGTTTGTTTTTGGCCCGCCGCTATTCGACTCAGGCACAATCGTCACAGCTGCTTTTATTACACTTTTGTTAACAGCTAATATGATTGCTTCGATTAGAGTAATGGAAGAAGTCATTATGCACTTAGATGGTTCAAGTGAAAAAGGTAGTTATCGCAGTGCTGGCGTGGCGGCTGGTATCAACCAAATGCTCGGAGGAGGCTTTTCAGCCATTGGTTCGGTTCCTATTTCAGGAGCAGCGGGGTTTGTAGCCCAGACAGGCAATGCTTCCATTCAGCCGTTTTTCATCGGTTCACTGCTCGTTGTGGGAATGAGCGTGTTTCCACCTGTCATGAATGTGCTTGCTTCCTTGCCAGCTCCAGTTGGATATGCGGTCACATTCGTAATTTTCTCTCGCATGGCTGGTTTTGCTTTTGCTGAAATGGATAAAGAAAAAAATAAAGAACGAGCCCGCCTTGTTTCCGGTGTCTCTTTATTAGCAGGAGTAGGTGTCATGTTTGTCCCTGCGGCTGCCTTTACTAATTTTCCTGCGGCGGCTGCTTCTATTTTAAATAATGGGCTGATCTTTGGAACAATTATCGCTATTTGTGTAGAGCAGTTTCTATTAGTGACGGCTAGAAAGAAAACGCTCGGCAGTTAAGGATTTTTAATCGTTTAAACGCCGATTAGTGTAAGAAATAACGAAAAAACGCTTTGGAAGCTGCTGCTATCCAAAGCGTTTTTTCATTGATTGTTCAGTTTAATTTCTTCTATTCAGGCAAATTTGGCGTCAAAGACATTAACAGCTGCTTCAGCCACTGCAATCATCTCTTTTGCTGCATCTAATGTAATTTTGTTCATATGAATGAACCTCCTTGTTTTTGATAATCCTGTAGAAAAACACTTATGAAAACTCCCAGGAAGCCTGGTACTAATAAGTGCAGACGTTTTGCCCGTTGTCCACAGAAGTTGATTGATTCAATCAGGTCAGATGTGCTGCTTAGGACAGGATAGTTAGTGATGGTTGTGCCTGACTGAAATTTATTCTAAAAGATGCTTTTGTCTTATGGAAGAACGCACTTTTTTGTGAGATGTTACTAAAAGGATACTTTTTTTAGAAATACAGGGAGTGGGAACAGCAAATGAACGATTTACGGTCAGAGATACAAAAAAAGATAGAAAATGGTCAGTTTAATTGTGAAAAAGAATTGACTTTATCTCTTATCAGCGGCAAATATAAGATTACCATTGTTTATTATTTAGGGACTGATGGCACTTTGCAGTTCAGTGAAATTAAACAGCTGTTTCCAAGAATCACACATAAGGTGTTAACTACATAGATTAGAGAGTTAGAGGAAGGTGGCATTGTCCATCGGAGGGTGTTCCCTGAAGTTCCTCCAAGAGTGGAATATTCATTAACAGAGTTAGGCCAAAGTTTAATGCCTATTGTTTTGATGATGTATGAATGGGGAAAACAAAACATTAAACTTTTTGCTAGATAAGTACCATCCAAGTGGAGCTCATGGATCGATTGGCAGTATGAAATGTAAAAGATCCTTCTTTAAGAGAATGCGGTGGTCGCTTGAAGGGAATAAAAGTAATAGAAGGAGAATGGCTAAAAGAAGCCGAATTATTGAGTGCAAGGAGGAGAGTTAGTTATGATTACTAATCCAACGAGAGAAGAAATGGGACAGCTGCTAAAAAAGGCAAAGACTATTGCTGTCATCGGCTTAAGTGATAATCCAAACCGAACAAGCTATATGGTTTCTGAAGCGATGCAGCAAGCTGGATATAAAATTATTCCAGTAAACCCTACTGTTGATGAAGTTCTGGGAGAAAAAGCGGTGGCTTCCTTAAAAGATATTAAGGAGCCTGTTGATATTGTAAATGTATTTCGCCGATCAGAGTTTTTACCGGAGATTGCCAAAGAATTCGTTGAGATAGATTGTGAGATTTTTTGGGCACAGCTTGGTGTAGCTAATGAAGAAGCGTATGAGTTTTTAAAAGAAAAAGGCAAGACCGTCATTATGGATAGATGCATAAAAGTGGAACATGCCCTCACTAAATAAGCGGGCAACTAAGAAACAAGCGGTCCATTTCCGCTTGTTTTTTACTGTTATCTATTTGCATAAATTGCATGTTGACCATACAATAAGGCAGAGGAAAATGCAGAACGGAACAGTACAATTGTAAACTTCCGGCATAATGGGAAGATGAAGCATTGGAATTTTTATGATATAATAAAGTGTACGAACGTTTGTTTGTTTCTCTAGGAAGTCTGAAAGGGGAATTTTTGTGACAAAAAAAGAAGTGACCTTTGACTATAATGATGATGCCATCCAAGTCCTCGAGGGACTGGAAGCGGTCAGAAAGAGACCTGGAATGTATATTGGGTCTACAGACACGCGAGGTCTGCATCATTTAGTCTATGAAATTGTAGATAACTCAGTGGATGAAGCGCTTGCCGGCTACGGCAACGAAATAAAAATCATTATCCACAAAGATCAGTCGGTGAGCGTCCAGGACTTTGGCCGCGGTATGCCTACTGGTATGCATAAACTAGGAAAGCCAACTCCGGAAGTTATTTTGACGATCTTGCACGCCGGCGGGAAGTTTGGACAAGGCGGATATAAAACGAGCGGCGGACTGCATGGTGTCGGCGCTTCTGTCGTCAATGCTTTGTCTGAGTGGCTGACAGTGACGATTCATCGTGATGGTTTTATTTATCAGCAGCGCTTTGAGCATGGAGGCGTCCCGGTAACGACGCTTGAGAAGATCGGAAAAACAAAAAAAACAGGAACCACCATCCACTTCAAGCCAGACCCGGCTATTTTCAGCACCATTCATTATAATTTCGATACGTTAAGTGAGCGGTTAAGAGAATCGGCCTTTTTGTTAAAGGGCATGAAGATCAGCTTGATAGATGAACGTCAAAAGCTGGAAGAAGTTTTTTATTATGAAAAAGGCATCGAGGAATTTGTTAAATATTTAAATGGAGAGAAAGATGCTTTGCACCAGGTAGTGTCCTTTGCTGGAGAACAGAATGGGATTGAAGTAGAATTTGCTTTCCAATTTAATGACGGCTACTCCGAAACGATCCTGTCGTTTGTTAACAATGTCCGGACGAAGGATGGAGGCACCCATGAAGCGGGAGCGCGTACAGCCATGACAAGGGTATTTAACGAGTATGCGCGCAAAGTAAATCTATTAAAGGAAAAAGATAAAAATCTCGAAGGTACCGACATTCGTGAAGGCTTAGCTGCTATTGTTTCTGTGCGTATTCCAGAGGAACTGCTTCAATTTGAAGGACAGACGAAAGGAAAGCTCGGCACAAGCGAAGCTCGGTCGGCAGTTGACAGCGTGGTGTCTTCGCAGCTGTCCTACTTCTTAGAGGAAAATCCGGAAACAAGCTCATTGTTAATTAAAAAAGCCATTAAAGCCGCTCAGGCAAGAGAAGCAGCAAGAAAAGCCCGTGAAGATGCCCGTAGCGGGAAAAAGCGCAAGCGCAATGAAGGTGTGCTTTCCGGTAAGCTTACGCCTGCACAGTCACGCAACCCGCAAAAAAATGAATTGTATTTAGTGGAGGGTGACTCAGCCGGCGGATCAGCCAAACAAGGACGCGATCGCCGCTTCCAGGCTGTTCTCCCATTGCGCGGAAAAGTGATTAACACGGAGAAGGCTAAGCTTGCTGATATTTTTAAGAATGAGGAAATTAATACGATTATCCATGCAATTGGTGCGGGCGTAGGGCCAGATTTTAACGTGGAAGACGCCAATTACGACAAGGTCATTATTATGACGGATGCCGATACAGATGGTGCACATATTCAAGTCTTACTGCTCACTTTCTTTTATCGCTATATGAAGCCGCTTATTGAAGCTGGAAAAGTATATATCGCCCTTCCACCGCTTTACAAAGTAAGCAAAGGAAGCGGAAAAAAAGAAAAAGTGGAATACGCCTGGACAGATGAAGAGCTTTCGGAAACAATGAAGCGAGTAGGAAAAGGCTGTATGCTCCAGCGTTATAAAGGCCTTGGTGAAATGAATGCCGATCAATTATGGGAAACTACGATGAATCCGGATACGAGAACGCTCATCCGCGTGCTTATTGATGACGCAGCCCGAGCTGAGCGCCGTGTCACTACACTGATGGGTGATAAGGTGGAGCCGCGCCGGAAATGGATTGAATCAAATGTTGCTTTTGGACTGGAAGAGGACGGCAATATTTTAGAAAACGAGAACCTTTCAGTCGGCAAGGAGGAGTAAGTAGATGCAAAAAGAAGTATTTCAAGATTTACCGCTTGAAGAGGTGCTTGGAGACCGATTTGGGCGCTATAGCAAATATATTATCCAGGAACGCGCGCTTCCCGATGCCCGGGATGGATTGAAGCCGGTACAGCGCCGGATTTTATACGCGATGCATACAGAAGGAAATACGCATGAAAAAGGCTTTCGGAAATCTGCCAAAACAGTCGGAAATGTTATCGGTAATTTCCATCCGCATGGTGACTCTTCAGTTTACGATGCGATGGTGCGAATGAGTCAGGAGTGGAAGCTTCGTCAGCTTCTTGTGGAAATGCATGGGAACAATGGCTCAGTCGACGGTGACCCTCCGGCGGCCATGCGTTATACAGAGGCAAGGCTTTCGGCTATTTCCGGAGAATTGCTAAAGGACATCGATAAGCGCACGGTTGACTTTATTCCTAACTTTGACGATACGACAGAAGAGCCGACTGTTTTGCCAGCAAGGTTCCCTAACTTGTTAGTCAATGGGTCAACGGGGATATCCGCAGGTTATGCGACGGAAATACCACCTCATCAGCTAGGTGAAGTGATCGATGCAGCGGTTATGAGAATGGAACGGCCTGATTGCACAGTAGCCGATTTAATGAAAGTGATTAAAGGACCTGATTTTCCGACAGGCGGTATTATCCAGGGAATTGAAGGCATTGAAAAAGCGTACAGAACAGGAAAAGGAAAGATCATTGTACGTGGAAAAGCCGAAATTGAAGAAATTCGCGGTGGGAAAAAGCAAATTGTCATTACTGAAATTCCTTATGATGTAAATAAGGCAAACCTTGTCAAAAAAATAGATGATTTCCGTCTTGATCGCAAAGTAGAAGGAATCGCAGAAGTACGGGATGAAACAGATCGGACTGGCCTCCGAATCGTGATTGAGTTGAAAAAAGATGGCGACGCCCAAGGAATTTTAAATTATTTATATAAAGTAAGTGATTTGCAAATCAGCTATAACTTTAACATGGTGGCCATTCATAATCAGCGGCCGGTGCTCATGGGGTTACCTGAATTGCTCGATGCCTACATAAGTCACCAAAAGGAAGTTGTTACGAAGCGATCGGAATATGAGTTGGCAAAAGCGAAGGCACGCCAGCATATTGTAGACGGCTTGATCAAAGCGCTGTCTATTCTTGATGAGGTTATTGCTACCATACGGGCATCAAAGGATAAACGCGATGCCAAAAATAATTTAATGGCTTCATTCGATTTTACGGAAGCTCAAGCGGAAGCCATCGTCAGCCTGCAATTATATCGGTTGACGAACACGGATATTACAGCTCTGCAGAAGGAAGCAGAAGAACTTGCAGCGGAGATAGAGCAGCTGACGGCTATTTTGGCAAGTGAAAAAAAGCTGACAAGCGTCATTAAAAAAGAATTAAAAGAAGTGCGAAAAAAGTACAACGACACAAGACGAACAGTGATAGAAGAGGAAATCGAAGAAATAAAAGTAAACCTGGAAGTGCTCATTCCAAATGAAGAAGTCATCGTCACAGTTACGAAAGATGGCTATATTAAGCGAACAAGCTTGCGCTCCTATTCGGCATCCGGCGGAAAGGATCTTGCCATGAAAGAGACCGATCGCCTTCTTTACAAGGCAGAGGTTCACACAACAGATGTACTGCTTGTGTTTACAAGCAAGGGGAGCTACTTGTATTTACCTGTTCATGAACTTCCCGATATTCGCTGGAAGGACCTCGGACAGCATCTGGCGAGCCTCGTAACTCTTGAAAAGGATGAATCGATTATCGCTGTTTTTGCTGTTAAGGACTTCCAGGAGCCGCTTTACTTGTTGTTTGCTACAAAAAATGGCATGATCAAACGCACTGAATTGGCTGCTTATAAAGTACAGCGTTATTCACGGGCACTGACAGCTATTAAGTTAAAAGAGGATGATGAGGTAGTCGGAGTACATGTAACAGATGGAAGGAATCAAGTGTTCTTGGCTACTTTTTATGGGTACGGCCTCCTCTTTTCCGAGGAAGAAGCAAGCCTTGTCGGGCCAAGAGCCGCAGGAGTGAAGGGAATTAATTTGAAAGACGGCGACCATTTAGTGAGCCTTGAAGTATGGAAAGAAGACGAAGAAAAAGACTTGTTGCTTGTTACGCAGCGCGGAGCTGTCAAGAAAATGAAGTCCACTGAATTTGAGCCGCTTTCACGTGCAGCAAGAGGAGTGGTGATGCTTCGAGAATTAAAAGGAAATCCGCACCGTGTTGTTGGATTGACACTGATCGAACAAGAGACACAATTTGTTTTGCAAACAGAAAAAGGCCTAACGGAACAATTTGATTTTGCGAGTTTAAAGCGAAGTGATCGTTATTCGAATGGGACGTTTGTTTTAGATGAAAATGATAGCGGAAAAGTGATTGCTGTTTGGAGAGATATAAAGGCAGAAGAATCATAAAAGCAGATGACGAGCATTGCTAGTTTTTTAGCATATCGCAAGGTCTATTTTTCATCTTTTGAAAGAAGCTGGACTATTATCCAGCTTCTTTTTGTTTTTTTCTAAAAATTAAAGGGAAGAGAGAAGGGTACCTAGGTCGGTTGATTGCAGAGCGATCTTCTGATAGATTGTAAAGGACTGTTTTCTGTCACTCATTTTTAAGAAGGGATGCGTTTTATGAATTGGATGGAGAAGATCGATCAATACATACTGTCAGTCAATGATTATTTGTATACGTATGTAATGATTGCTTTATTAATTGGGTTAGGCTTGTTTTTCTCATTCGGCACGAGATTTGTCCAATTTCGCTTGTTTGGAGAAATGTTTCGCGTGATCTTTGAGAAATCAACCATCTCTGCGAAAGGAAAGGAAGGAATCTCTTCTTTCCAGGCGTTTACAGTTAGTGCAGCTTCAAGAATTGGAACAGGCAACCTAGCGGGTGTAGCGACGGCTATTGCTGCCGGCGGTCCCGGCGCTGTTTTTTGGATGTGGCTGATCGCTTTCATTGGAGCAGCGTCTAGTTTCATAGAGAGTACGCTCGCTCAGATCTACAAGGTGAAAGATGAAAATGGCTTTCGTGGCGGCCCTGCATATTATATGGAAAGAGGGCTGAATAAAAGATGGATGGGAATCATTTTCGCTGTTACCATCACCTTTTGTTTTGGCCTTGTTTTTAATGCTGTTCAGTCTAACACTATTTCCATTGCTATGAATGAAAGCTTTAACGTATCAAAGCCTATTGTTGGCCTTGTTCTATGCATACTCACAGCTTTAATTATTTTTGGCGGTCTTAAGCGAATTGCTCATGTTACGCAGGTGCTCGTACCTGTTATGGCTATTGTTTATATTCTTGTGGCCTTATTTGTTCTAATTATCAATATCACAGAAATCCCGGCTATGTTTATGTTAATTATCAAAAATGCTTTCGGTATGGAGGAAGCAGTAGGCGGTACGCTTGGGGCTGCGGTTATGAACGGAATTAAACGGGGACTATTTTCGAATGAAGCGGGAATGGGATCGGCTCCAAATGCAGCGGCAGCCGCTTCTGTCAGTCATCCTGTGAAACAAGGGCTCATCCAAACGCTTGGTGTATTTGTCGACACGATCGTCGTTTGCTCCGCTACAGCTTTCATTATTTTGTTGTCAGGACAATACTTAAGGGAAGATGCTTCTTCCATTAACTTAACCCAGTCCGCTTTGTCTGTGCATATCGGTGAATGGGCAGCTATCTTTTTAGCTGTGGCTATTTTTCTATTCGCATTCAGTTCTGTGATCGGAAACTATTATTATGGCGAAACGAATCTGGAATTTATTAAAAACTCTCCGATCGCTTTGTTTATTTACAGAATGGCCGTTATTGGCATGGTGTACTTTGGCTCAATTGCAAAAATCAGTCTTGTCTGGGACATGGCGGACCTGTTTATGGCCATCATGGCGCTAATCAATTTGGTTGCTATCGCGATGCTGTATAAAATTGCTGTAGCAGCCCTAAAAGATTATCAACAACAGCGAAGAGCCGGAAAAGAGCCTGTTTTTTATGCGGATTCAATTGAAGGAATCGGCAAAGCAGACTCCTGGGAAAGAAAACGGCAGGAGGAAGGACAAGCATAAGGCAGCATCCGCTGTCTTATGCTTCTTTCTATAGAGGCAACCTTGACATTTCCTTTTATCTAGACATCGGTCGGTGCAAACTTTGATAGAATATAAAAGGAAATAACTGTTTATTGTTTTTAGTTAGTGGAATATAGAAATCAATCGATAAATTAACTATTAGGCGATAATAAAGCGGGTGAGCAAAGTTGAGTGATACATTGAAAGTGATCTTATATATAGACTTGGCACTTGTCATGATTTTGCTTTTTTTGCTTGCTTTTCTATTGATCCAAAAAGTAAACACAAATAGAAAGGCAGAGAAAGTAGAATCAATAAAGGCTTACTTGCGTCCGGATCTTTTTGCCTACTTGTTAGGGGATGAAAAAGATTTACACAATCGATGGTTGAGTAGTCATCCGCTTAACCTCCAGGCGCTCGAAGAATTGCTGGAGGAAGCTTCTAAAATGTTTAAGGGTGAAGAAATAGCGGCCATGATTACGATGCTTGCTGAAGAATGGTTAAAAGAGGAGTATCGTCGGCGATTAACCAAAAGGCGATGGAGCATAAGAATGAACGTCTTGTATCATATAGAAAATTTCCATATGGCCTCTTTTGCACCATACTTGTGGCTTGCTCTGGCAGAAGATTCGTTTCAAACGAAGGCAGAGCAGACGGAAGCCATTCGGGTTTTGGCTTCACTACAATCTAAAGCGTTGGCTACAGATCTCATCCAACTTACCCCACCGTTCTCTAAAGCTTTATATAAGGACGTATTAAGAAGGTTTAACGGTACATACCAATCGTTTTTTATTGAAAACTATGAGAAGTTAAACAATATTTTTAAACAGGCGATCATTGAGTGGATGGCAGAAACACAGGATTATCGATATATTCCTTTTATTGTAGACCAATTGAAACAGTCGCATTTAGAGCTTCGAATTGCTGCTTTAAAAGTATTGTATTTGTTCGGGTATGCTGATGATTCAGCGGATATCTATTCATTTAGCTACTCTTCTCATTGGCAGGAAAGAATGCTATTTGCCAAGTTAGCCGGCGCAGCAAAAAAAGATCGTTTCCTGCCCCAGCTCACAAAATTAATTGCGGATGAAAACTGGTTTGTTCGCAATGCTGCCGGGGAAGCTCTTCAAAAGTATGCTGATGGTGCACTGATTCTGCAGCATATAATAGAAACTCATCACGACCGCTATGCAAAAGATATGGCTGCCCAGTGGCTTGAAAGCGAAGGAGCGATAATATGATTGTCCAATTTATTAGCAGCCTCGTCACTTTTTTGTCATGGTTATTTATTTCGTATACAATAGTTGTGCTGTTATTTTATTTTGTTATTTTATTCATTTCAGCAAAGCAACTGCGAAGCCAATACGGCTTTAATTCTAAAGAAGCGGAAGAAGACCTGCTTGATTCCTTTGACACAAAACCTGTCTCTATTCTCGTGCCTGCCTATAACGAAGAAGCAGGCATTTATAACAGTGTTCGTTCTCTCCTTAGCATTTATTATCCGGAATATGAAGTGATTGTGATCAATGACGGATCGAAGGATAGCACAGTGGAAACGATGATTGAGTCATTCCAAATGGTAAAGACGAATACAGTGCTGCGTACAAGAATTCCAACAGCAGAGGTTAAAGGGATCTATCGTTCGACCATTTATAAAAATGTTTATATGATCGACAAGGAAAACGGCGGAAAAGCAGATGCTTTGAACGCTGGGATGAACTTATCACATTATCCTTACGTCTGTTCACTTGACGGGGATTCTGTCTTAGAAAGAAATGCTTTCCTGAAAGTCATAAAGCCGATTCTCGACTCAGATGGCGAAGTGATTGCTGTCGGCGGGAGTGTGCGGATCGCCAATGGTTGTCATATTGAAGGCGGAGAAGTGATGACCGTGGATTTATCCAACAAACCCTTTGTCATTATGCAAGTGATCGAATATTTACGGGCCTTCTTAATAGGCCGTATTGGATTGAGCCGTCATAATCTGCTGCTGATTATATCAGGCGCATTTGGCGTTTTTGAGAAGGAGTCAGTCATTCGGATTGGCGGCTATCGCACAAACACCGTTGGAGAAGACATGGACCTTGTGGTGCGCCTGCACCGGATGATTAAAGAAGAAGGGCTCAATAAAAAGATACTGTATGTTCCGGACCCCGTCTGCTGGACAGAAGCTCCAGAGTCTGCGCTTTATTTGCGTAGACAGCGCCAGCGGTGGCATCGTGGGCTCTGCGAAGTAATTTGGAACCATAAAGATATGCTGTTCAATCCTAAATATGGACTTGTAGGCGTGCTATCCATGGCTTATTTCTTTTTGATTGAGCTGATGGGTGTATTCGTTGAATTAGCCGGCTATATTCTTATCCTATTCGGGGTCCTATTTTCATTTATTAATGCCGAGGTCACTATATTGATGGCTTCTCTATCTTTTTTATACGGTTCTATTTTATCTATGAGCGGTGTGCTTCTGGAAGAATGGAGCTTGAGGAAATATCCGAAACCAGCCAATATTGTGAAGCTATTTTTCTATGCGCTCTCTGAAACCTTCTGGTATCGTCCTTTGACGATCAAGTGGCGGGTAGAAGGTTTTTTACAATTTTTAGCTGGCAAGAAAGATTGGGGCGAGATGAAACGGATTGGTGTAGGAGCCAAGGTTGAGTCAAAATGAGTTGGTCGTTGAAAGGATAGCTGAAAGGAGTTTAACCAAGTTGTTGCAAGAATTTAAGAAATTTGCCATGCGCGGCAATGTCATTGATCTGGCGATCGGTGTTATTATCGGAGCTGCTTTTGGTAAAATCGTTTCTTCTCTCGTGCAGGACATTATTATGCCGATCATTGGACTGCTTATAGGGGGCATTAATTTTTCAAAGTTAATGTTTCGCTTCGGAGGAGCTGAGGTGAAATATGGTCTCTTCATACAATCCATTGTTCATTTTTTAATTATCTCATTTGCTCTTTTTCTCTTTGTACGGGTATTTAATAAGTTATACCGTCAGGAAAAGGAGGAGGAGACGCCTTCACTTTCAAAAGAGGAAGAGCTCCTTACAGAAATTAGAGATTTATTAAAATCGCAAAAAACGCTTAACAATTTAGAAGATTCAGAGTATAATAGAGAAAATTAAATAGAAAATTTAGCTAGGGGTGCCTTTAAGGCTGAGAGGATGCATGCATCTAACCCTTGAACCTGATTTGGTTAGTACCAACGGAGGGAAGCTGTCTTTATTTATGTATGTTTATTTGGTGTACATAAAGAAAAGCCTGCCGTTGTGGCAGGCTTTTTTTATTGCAAAAAGGAGGAATATAAATGGATGAATTGATGATTGGTCAAGCGAGGTTAACGAATCGGCTTTTTACCGGCACAGGAAAGTTTGCAGATCACTCGGTCATGAGACAGGCTTTTGCTGAATCAGAATCAGAAGTAGTTACCGTGGCGGTGAGAAGGGTAGATTTAGAAGCGGAGCATGAAAATATTTTAGAAGATATTCCGCCGAATATGATTATCATGCCCAATACCTCGGGAGCTAGAAATGCCGAGGAAGCAGTTAGAATTGCAAGACTGGCCAGAGCCGCTGGGATGGGCAACTGGATTAAAATTGAGGTCATTTCCGATCAGAAGTATTTGTTGCCTGATAATGAAGAAACCATTCGAGCTACAGAAATCCTTGCTAACGAAGGATTTATTGTTCTTCCTTATATGAATCCGGATTTAATGGCAGCAAAAAAGCTAGCAGATGCTGGGGCGGCAGCCATTATGCCGCTCGGTTCACCGATAGGGTCAAACCGGGGCATCCGGATGAAGGAAATGATTCGGATTCTAATAGAAGAAAAAACACTGCCTATTATTGTTGATGCAGGGATCGGCAAACCGTCTGAGGCAGCTGAAGCCATGGAGATGGGGGCTGACGCGGTGCTAGTCAATACGGCAATTGCCACAGCTGATGACCCGGTAAGCATGGCTAAAGCGTTCAATTTAGCTGTTAAGGCTGGAAGACAGGCTTATCTGGCGGGGCTGGGAGCAGTGTCGCAAAAAGCAGCCGCTTCCTCCCCGTTAACTGGATTTTTACGTTAAAAAGGAGGGATTTTTTTGAGTTTTTATGAGGTGTACCGTTCAATCAAAGATCAACCATATGAAGAGTGGTTAGCTAGCATGACGACAACCGATGTAGATAGAGCTTTAAATAAAGACGATTTGAATGAACAAGACCTATTGGCGCTTCTTTCCCCTGCAGGCAGCGAACGTTTAGAAGAAATGGCTCAAAAAGCCCAGCGATTAACAGTTCGGAATTTTGGTAAAGTAATCTCCTTGTATGCCCCGCTTTACTTAACAGACTATTGTGTGAATAAATGTGCTTACTGCAGCTTTAGCTTTGATAATGATTTTCCAAGACGAAAGTTAACGTCATTAGAAATTGACCAGGAAGCAAAGGCGTTAAAGGATATGGGGATTCAGCACGTTATTTTGCTGACAGGAGAATCACGTATTCATTCATCGGTAGCTTATCTGGCGGAAGGCGCAAAAATTTTGAGAAAGCATGCCTCTTCAATCGCCATCGAGGTACAGCCGCTTGATACGGAAGAATATCATCAGCTTTTTCAGGCTGGGGTAGATGGGCTCACGGTTTACCAGGAGGTATACAATGAGGAAGTGTATAAAGAGATTCATATAAAAGGACCAAAAAGAAATTACCGTTACCGTCTTGATGCACCAGAGAGAGGCTGTCAGGCCGGGATGAGATCAGTCAATATCGGCGCCCTGCTTGGAATGGATAATTGGCAGAAGGAAGTATTTTTCACCGCTCTGCATGCAAGGTATTTGCAGAAAAAATATATAGAAACAGAAATTGCCGTTTCTTTTCCTCGCATTCGTCCGAACCTGGGTGGATTCGAGCCGCGGGTTAATGTAGAGGATAAAGACCTTGTCCAGGCTATGCTTGCCTTTCGTCTATTTATGCCGCGAGCAGGTATTACACTCTCTACACGTGAAGAGGCGGAACTCAGAGATCATCTCATTAAGCTCGGGGTAACAAAAATGTCTGCTGCCTCCTCTACTGTTGTAGGCGGATATGCTAACAAAAAAGAAAACAATAGCCAATTTGAGATTTCTGATAATCGTTCGGTAGATGAAGTGAAAAAGAGACTAAAACAGCTGGGCTATCAGCCTGTTTCAAAAGATTGGGATATCTTGGCGGTGGAGGAGGAGACGGATGACTTTTCGGCTTCATGCCATCACAACGGGAAAGCTCGAACTGGCGCAGGCGTCTGAAGCGGCCGCTAGCATTCAACCGTTTGTTGATTTTATTCATATTAGAGAGAAACAACGCAGTGCCAAAGAGTTGTTTCATTGGGCTGAGACATTTATCGCTAGGGGGGTTCCTGCTGAAAAGCTAATTATAAATGACCGTGTAGATGTGGCGCTTGCCACAGGAGCCGGCGGTGTACAGCTGACAGAAAATAGCTTGCCGCTTAGACAGGTGAGAAGCTTTGCTAAAAATATAAAGGCCGGCTGCTCGATTCATGAGCCGGCTGACGCAGCAGCCATACAAGAAGAGGCGGTCGAGTGGCTTTTGTTTGGCCACCTTTATAAAACGGCTTCCAAGCCTGGTAAACAACCTAAGGGGCTAGAGTTATTGCAAACAACAGTGGGTTTTTCCCGCATTCCGGTGATCGCGATCGGAGGGATTATGCCGCATCACGTTCAGGAAATTAAAGCAGCTGGAGCGAAAGGAATTGCGGTGATGTCGGGAATTTTTGCAAGTAAAGAACCGGCTGTCGCCGCCTCATGCTATCGAGCTGAAATAAAAAAGGAGGAAAAGCAAATAGATGAATATTTTGGTTAACGGCAAAGAAAGGCAAGTTGTCTTGGAGGAACCGACGCTTGAGAATTTGCTCACTGTTTATTCACTGCAAGGAAAAACAGTGATTATTGAGTCAAACGGTAAGATTATTCCAAAGGAACAGCTAGGCTCAACAAATGTAGAAGAAGGCGATCGTATTGAAATTATTCAATTTGTAGGCGGCGGTTAAGGAGGAAAAACTATGATGGAAGGCCGTTATTCGAGACAGGAATTATTTTTAAAAGAAACGGACTCTTACCGCAATAAGCATGTAATGATTATTGGAGTTGGTGCATTAGGGTCCTCTCTGGCCGAAATGCTTGTCAGGGCAGGGATTGGGAAGCTGACATTGATTGACCGTGACTATGTTGACTGGACGAATCTTCAGCGGCAGCAGCTTTATAAAGAACAGGATGCAAAAGACAGCCTGCCAAAAGCAGAGGCAGCTAAAAAAAGACTCCAGGAAATTAATTCTGACGTAGACATATCAGCTGTAACAGCAGACGCGGGTCCAGAGGAGCTTTCTGCTTTAATGACTGAACACTGCCCTGATTTACTGCTTGATGGAACAGACAACTTTGAAACAAGATTTTTAATCAATGATTTGTCGCAAAAATACAACGTCCCCTGGATATATGGAGCATGTGTTGGCAGCCAGGGAATCAGTTGTGTCATCCTTCCTGGAGAAACTCCCTGTCTTGCTTGCTTGCTTGACGTTCTGCCAGCCGCAGGTATGACTTGTGATACCGCTGGAATTATTGCGCCAGCAGTACAAATGACCACAGCTTTTCAAGGAGCAGAAGCATTGAAGATTCTTGCTGACCGATGGAAAGATATACGCAGAGAGCTAGTTTCCTTTGATTTATGGAAAAATACACATTCGTCTATTAATATAGCCACTTTAAAGAAGACCGCTTGTTCATCATGCGGCAAAAAAGCGACTCATCCGTATTTAACAAGAGATCAACGAACAAAGACCGCCATCTTGTGTGGAAGAAATACAGTGCAGGTAAGGCCGCCAGTCAATAGAACATTTAATTTAGCTGAGCTGGCCTTGTCGTTTGAGCGACAGGGTAAAAAAGTAAAAACAAATGGCTTTTTATTGTCAGTGGAGATCGCAGGAAAGCGAATTGTTCTTTTTCAGGATGGCAGGATGCTCGTGCACGAATCGAAAGATCCGGATGCAGCCAAAAAACTTTATCAGCAGCTGCTTGGTTAACAGAAAGCAAGAGGACAGATAAATTATAGGATGATGTTATCTGGCCGATTGAAAGTGTTTGTTAGCCTGATGAAGAGCAGGGGGTGACTATTGAAATAGGAGAAGTCTGAGCCGTCCGCTGTACAGCGGACGGCTCAGACTGCGTTCAGAAAAAGACAAAAATTTAAAATCTGTCTTGGGCAGTTCTATTTTCCTGACAGCAGCTATATAAAAGAAGAGAGACTGTGCGTGATATAGCTTGTAGAGAGGGAGAGATTAAATGCAAGACTGTTTGAACAATAAAGAGTTACGTAATGAGAGTCTCCCGTTCTGTCCTTTCTGCAGAAAATTAGAGGGATAAAGGGAGCTGGAGGGCCAAATGCGTAAAGAAATAAGGCGCAAATTTCGATTAAAAACAGCTTTTCATGTGCTATTGCTCGCTGCTGGAACAGCAGTAGTCTTTTTATTGAACACATCACCGAAAGAGCTTTTTTTATTATCGGAATATAAAGCGTACGAGCAAATGAAAGCTGAGTTGGCAAAACAGCACAGTGAATCATGGGAATTCTCCAAAAAGCGAATGGAGCAGCCATCCATCTCTCACGCTCGTTTTAAAGCAAAAATGGAGATGAGCAATTGGACGTATGATCCCGATAGGGCAGCGATTGAGAAAATATTTAAGAATGCTGAAATGATAATAAAAACGGAAAAAGATCCAAAAAAACATGCGGGTAATTATCACGTTGCTCTCAACCTCGAAAATGAACAAGCCTTTGATATGGATATTATTTATACGAATTCACAAATAGGGATGAGGGTTCCCTTTCTTTATTCAAAGTTTTTATATTTATACTCAGATGAATACGGCGAGTTTATGAAAAAGATATACCCATTTTATAAAGGCCCGGAAACGTTGGAGTTCTCTCAAGTAATACACCGTCAAAAAGGCGTAACGGATTATTTACGAACACACTATTTTCCATTCTTAATAGACCAGCTAAAAGAGGACAACTTTACTCTTGAGAAGAGAGGGAAGTATAGGTTTAGAGGAGAAACAATGCATGTGAAAAAAGTCACGCTTTCACTTACACCAAAAGAGACAAAGATTTTGCTCAACCGTTGCCTAGAACGGTTAATAAAAGATAAAAAACTTCATTCAATGATAGGAGCTCAAATGGAAACGAAAGAAAAACTGAGTGGATCAGCAGAAGTGCATAAGGAGGCTTCTTCTTCAGGAAAAATAGAAGCTGAAATTGTAAACGGCCTGAAACAAGTGCAGAAAAAATTACAAAGAACAACATTTCCTCGAGGCTTTTCTTCCATTTTATTTATAGATAAAAAAGGTAGAATTATCGATCGGACCATGGAGCTGACTGTAGCTACCTCTTCTTCAGAACAAGCAGTGTGGTCTGTTCACACGAAACATATTCGGTATGGACAAGGACAGCGTGTTAAAGAGTTTACCTTTCAACGGGTTCTGGCAGGAGGCCACAAAGAAAGGATAGCTGTTCAAGTAGCAAGTGAAATAAAAGGGGAGAAAAAGAAACAGGTGGAGGATTTGCAAATTTCTCTGAACAGGGAAGCAGAAACGGTCAAATTTAAAATGAACTCTGTAATTGGCAAGAACAAAGGAGGAAGGCGAACGATCCGCCGCTCTTTCACATTTACTGCCCCGGGAGAAAAAGCTCATAGACTCCCAGATAAAATAAGCGGGGAAGTCAAACAGGTACAAGATGTCAGCACAATGAAAAAGTATTCTAATCAAAGGACAGATGTAAAAGCAGCCATCAAAGATAAAAAATATGGCGGTGCATTTTCTTTTATAGTGGAGAAAGAATCTAAGCTTACAGATAAAATGAAGAGCGATCTGCTTGCTAAAGACTTTACAAGCGAAGCCAATTTAAACAAAATGACAGATGCTCAAATAGCAGAAGTCCAGCGGGAGATCAGCCTGAACATAGTGAGCTTGATGAACCGTCTAGGGTTATTTGGCGGTGCTTTTGGCTATCCGTTTGCAGATGATCCTCATGTCGAAGATCTATATAAAGAGGACCCCTCCGCCGAAGAAGTATTTAATAGTCGAACAGCGGAACATGGCGAACCTATTTTTTAGCTTATCGGTAAGATTTTAAGAAAAAGCAGGAGCTCGGTAACGATCTGCTCTTGCTTTTTCAGTTATAGATAGTGTTGAAAATCTTTTTTGACTACAATTGTTGCCGCTTTTTTTCGAAACAACAGCCAGACAATGACGCTCAACACAAAGGCCACTGCTTCCAGTGAAAGGATGTACCATGGATAAGGTCCTAGCAAGTCAAGCATACTAGCTGTCGCAGGCTTATGATGCAAGTAAAGATAGTTGCCTTTTGTGAGTTGATTAATGAATGAAATAACAGGCACAAGGATATTAAGAAAAATCATTGTTTTTACAATAGACATAAATGTAGGTCTGTATTCCTTCACCCACGTAAAATAAAGTGGAGTGCAAAATATCAGCATGTGTGTACAAAAGAAATGAAAAAAACGAAAGTGCGGAAAGCCGAAATATAAGTAGGGAGTAATCAATGCTTGAGACGCTCCCAATAGACCAATGAACAATAAGATTTCATAAAATATCTTCTTTCCTGTTATCAGTAGGAGAATCGTAAAGAAGGTAGCAAAGCTGCACAATTCAAGTGGAAGAGAACGGCTTGCTGTCCACGTGCCAGTCTGGAGCATCCAGACATGGTAAGCTGTTTCAATCCCGATTAAAAAGAAAGCAGCGGTTAATTCGATGGCTCTCATGTTTTGACGTTGAAGTTTGTCCCTAAATAGAAAAAGAGAAAAAACTATCCCGACTAAAACTATCAATGCTGTTATATGACTCGTAGAAAACATTTGAAATTGAACATCTTTATAACTGCCACTAAACCATTCCATCTATTCATCCTCCTTATTGGAAATATTTTAACATATAAGCATCTATTAATTAACCATCCTATGAAAAGACAGTTTATCTAATTATACGCACATCAAAAATAGAAAATACTGTACAGTTGTATATAAAATGAAAAGTAATGGTATCATTCGACTATCAAGGAAATTACAGGGGGGATAATTATGGTGAAATATATGGTTTTTGATTTTGATGGGACGCTGGCCAATTCAATTGAGCTATTTATTGCGGGTTATAATGACCTTGCCGCAAAAGAGGGATACCGTGAAATGAAGATAGAGGACATTGATTTGTTAAAGAAGATGACCATTCCCGAAAGATGCCGGCATTTAAATTTTCCAATGAGAAGCATTCCATTGGCTGCTCCAAAGCTTTATCGATATTTAAGGAAGTCAGAGAAGTGTCTTCCTTTTTATCCAGGGATCAAAGACATGCTTGACCAACTTAACCAACAAGGGATAAAAATGGCTATTATTTCATCTAACGCGACGGATATTATCGCTCGCTCGCTTAAAGCTCATCAAATTGATTATATAGAGGACATCTTATGCTCCAAGCATATTTTCACGAAAGACAAATTGATGAAAAAATTAATGAATAAACATCGTTTAAAGCCGTCCGATGTTTTATATGTCGGTGATGAGGAAAGGGATATTTCTGCTAGTAAAAGGGCAGGGATCAAAGTTGTTTGGGTGGCTTGGGGATATGACGATGAGGCCATTGCATTAAAGGCGAATCCCGACTATATTGCCCGGCAGCCATCAGATGTGCTCGCAACCGTAGAAAATATATAAGCATTCAGAACATAAATAAGGAGGCTGCTGCCAGTCAATTTCTGACTAAGCTGCAGCCTGTTATCAATTAATATCTTAGTGTGAGCAGTAAATCGCGAATGGATGGGTCTTTCATAATGGTTTCCCTATACTTATCAGTAATTTTCGTCAAAGCTACATCATGATAGAAAAATTCAGTGAAGAATTTGACTAGTGGTCTAGAGAAGGTATGAATGGCTTGCCACTTATTATCTTCAATCCCTGCAAATAACATCTCTTCCCCATCCACTATCAAAATTCGGCTTTTTTCCAAATGCTGATGATTCATATCTGGGATCAGTGTGGTAACCGAAGGGATAGCTGTCGGAATTTCACCGATTACATGCACTTTTACTTCTACCCCTTCACAGGATTTGCTTTCGAGAAGAGGAAGGTAAGCAGAAAAGTCGTCTGACCATCCAGAAATGAGAATAGACTGGGATGCTTTTTGGATCATACTTTTCAATAAAGCCTGAATGGAATGATTTTCTTTTAGCGTCCAGACACGATCATCGGTTGTTGTTTGTTTCACTCTAGTTTGTCGCAATTGATCAATATGTGAATCAAAATCAGCTTTCAGTTTTTCGATCGTTGATTCAACAGGAAGGGCGGCGTATAGCCGTTTTTTTTCGATCGTTGATTCAAGAATCATTCCTTTTTCTCCCATTCGATGAAGCACTTCATATACTTTTGCACGGGGAACGCCGGATAATTTCACGATATTTGTAGCATCTAATGGCTCTCCAGCTGAGACAAGAGATTCATACACTTTGCTTTCATATTGAGTAAATCCGAATTGTTGAAGCATGGTTTGGCTCCTTATTCCTCTTTTTACAAATATCATAACACAATCGTAAAACTCCACGTTGCCGAAAAATTTTTTCTTGTTTTTCCCCTTCAATAAAGTTACTCTTTTAGTAGTAACTTTTTGAGAAGGGCGTGCTTGTATGGATAAAAGGGTATATTTGCTCACTATCGTTTCGTTTGTTGTCGGAATGGTTGAATTAATTATTGGAGGGCTATTGGATCTGGTAGCCGAAGATTTGCATGTAAGTCTGGGGAAGGCTGGTTTTTTGATCACGATATTTTCACTTATATTCGCTATTTCAGCGCCCATCTTGTTGACAATAACGTCAAAAATTGAGCGGAAAAAATTAACATTGCTTGCTTTGCTTATCTTCTTTATTGGCAATGGGATAGCTGCCATCAGTCCTGTTTATGGTATGCTGCTGTTTGCTCGTGTACTCTCAGCGGCAAGCGGATCGCTGCTCGTTGTGCTCTGTGTAACGATGGCGTCAAACATCGTATCTGCTGCCTACCGTGCCCGGGCAATTGGAGTAGTGTTTATGGGCATTAGCGCCTCTCTCGTGCTTGGCGTCCCAATCGGGTTAATGCTTGGAAATACATTTGGGTGGAGAGCTCCGTTCGTCCTTATTTGCTTGTTAACTTTGTTTTCAATAGCAGGGGTATACTTTTTCATGGGCAAACTAGAAGCCAGGCCATCGATTCCGTTTAGAGAACAGCTTCGAACGCTAAAAGATGGAAAAATTCTTCTTGCCCAGTTCATTTCTTTCTTATTCCTGGCGGGCCATTTAACACTCTACGGATACTTGACTCCCTTTCTAAAGATATCTTTACATTTGGAGAGCACGTGGGTAAGCATTGTATATTTAGTTTTCGGCGTAGCGGCCGTTTTAGGAGGCGGACTTGGCGGGATGCTGGCAGATCGGTTTGGCGCAAAAAGGACGATTCTTTCCGTGCTTGTTCTATTTGCTTTAACTCTTTTTGCTATTCCCCATACCACATTTGCTTTGCCACTCTTTTTGATTGTAATGATTGTATGGAGCATGCTAAGCTGGGCCATCACACCAGCCATGCAGAGCTATCTGATAGAAATTTCTCCTGAAACGGCAGATATTCAGCAAAGCTTGAATAATTCAGCTCTTCACTTCGGCATTGCCTTCGGTTCATTCATCGGCGGGCTCGTCATTGAACATGCCTCTATCGAACATAATGCGAGTGTAGGCGGAGTGTTTATTTTAATTGCTCTGGCGGCAGCCATTTTCTCTATTGCCAAAGAAAGCAAAAAAGCAGGAGCGGTGGAGGAATGAAGAGCAACGAAGAAGGCCAGAAAGCCTGTATAGTTTAATGCGGAAGATATGCAGGTGTTATTCGAGAGAGCAAAAGATAAATAGGGGAGCCATTGTGCATCGCTCGTAATCATGGGCAAAAAAACAGTGATCTTCTCCGATAAGGGGCTGTTATTAAGCAAGCATTGTAAAATATAAGGGCTGAATAACTTTTGGATGGGACGACAGGCAGCGTAATAAAAGGGGGATATCCTATTGAAAAAGGGCCATATCTTTTGGTTGATGAGTCTCTTTCTTTCTTTTTTAGGATTTTACAATATAGAGCATTTATTTACGATAAAGCCTGATGAAACTTCCGGCAATGGAAATCTTGGCATGCTAGTTATTCTAGCATTTTCACCTATTTTTGCTATGAGCTGCTTCTTAACCTACAAGTTAGTAAGAGGCAGTGTGAGGGGATGGAAGATGAGAGCACTAATTCTCGTGCTTTCTACGGCAAGCTGCCTGTTGCTAATACTGTTGGTTATCAGTTATAAAAATGAGTTGGTTGTTGAATTGGGAGGCCCTCCGGATCATCCTCAATCAAAGATTTATCGCTTTGGATGGATTAATCAATATACAAATAGCATCTATTTTAATGCGTATACTTTTTTCTTTATCCATCTCTTGGCCGTGATGGTCGGTTTGCTATCTACAATAAAGAGGGACAACCCTAATGAAAGTGTCCGTAAAAACGAAAAGTAAAGAAAATCCGGCAGAAATGTTTCATGCCGGATTTTTGCTGTGAAATTTAATGCTAATTATTTATTTTTCCCCGCTTTAGTCACAAAAGACTTATTCTTTCTCCATACCAGTTGGTTTTTTCATTTGTTTATAGCTGACTTTGTTAATCACAGTGGCTGATAATGCCGGCCCTTGGATATCAAGCCATGAAGGATACCAGCTATTGATCATCAGCTGCATCGGAGAGGAGCTGAAATTTCCTTCCCAAGACTGGACGACTTTCCCATCGATCAAAAAACGCGTTTCTTCAGGGAGGATGTCCATTCGATAATCGTGAAACTCCTCCGTTGGGTCAAAGGGGAGAGTATATTCCTGCTGTTTCGCTACTCTGCCATCCTGATAAATAGTGAAGAGCGCTTTGCTTTCTGGCTCATTAAAAATTTCAATATCAATCTCGTGATGCAGATCAGGCGGCGCATATAGGAAGAATCCTGTAATAGAGCCCGATGCATGAGCGACTTTAATGGCCGCTTCAAACTGTCCGTATTGAAAAGTGTTCCTTGTCCGTATCTCACCGCCATCTGCCGTTTGATGATTTAATTTAATCTTTACGCTCCCGGGAGTATGTTCAATTTGTTGAGAGAGCAAGTAACCACGACCTAGTTTAAACCGTTCTCTAACTTCCCATCTTTGATCGTTCCATGTATGAAAAGTATCAGTAGTGGATCGAGTAAAATGTACTTTTTCTGAAAATAAGTCACGAATATTCCTATTCTCCTTTAGTGACAAGAGAAGAACCAATGAAAAAGCAGTCATAAACAAAAAGAAACTGGAAAGAAGTAATATCTTTTTCATTTGTATGTCTCCGTCATTATTCGTATTTGGCAAACTCTCTTTTTATAATTGAATACGACTGCTTTAGGCGTTCTTCATATTGAGGTTGCTCCCATGGTTTCCAACTGTAAGAAAAGAAATCGTCAGCACGTAGGTGAATTGGTTCTGAGCCGGCTATTGCCGCAAAAGAGATCGCCTTAATTTTCTTGGAGGCTTCCATGCCGTCTTTCCAGTAGTCGCCGGCAATTTCTTTTGTACTCGGATCTTTTACATTAAGCAGCATCCACGGAATGCGAATTTCGACTATTCCCGTTTTTTCATTTACTTCATAATCTGCTAGAGAGTTATAATTTTTGCTGTCTGGATTGCCATTTCCTTTTTCTAGCTTTCCAGTTTCGAACGATTCAAAAGGATAGCGCTGCTTAGTAACCGGGTTGATTAATGTTTTATTTAACGCCATCTCGATTTTATGAAATGTGCCGTTATTCTTTTTAGAAGCATAAGGCTTCTTAGAAATCAGGTTTAATTTTTCCCCATACATAAAGTAGTGACTGTCATAGTAACTGTCCACAAGCATGCGCGAATCGTCTTTTCCATTCAGCCGCAATAGAAAATCAATTCCGCGTTCCGAGGTAATGCCCCCATTGTAAGAAATGTTTTTATTGCCCTGCTGAGCTATCGTGTCGATTAGAAGAGTGGTATCCATTCCAGCTGCTTGTGTTTGGTTATAATCCAACCGAACATAAAGATATCTTTCATCATGAGTGATAAACGCTTGTTTAATGGCACTATTTTTCTTTAATTGTACAGGGATAACATTTGCTTTGTCCCAATCATCGGTTTTCCCATCAACACGAATTTTTAAACGGTCAAAGCTAACGATGCCGAATTGCTGTTCGTTTGTCTGAGCGTTTGACCAATACGGGCGACGATTCGGGTCATCGAATTCCATTGTGTTCCACGTTCGCTTGAACCACTCATCTTGCCAGTTGAATACCAGTCCTCCAGTGTAACCCTCTTTGATAATATCTTCAAAGCGTTCGGTAACGACCTTACCTTGTTTTTCTTCACTATTATGGCCTTGATTCCAGCCATAGGGGTTGGAATGGGTAATGCCTCGTGAAGCAGGCAAGCCGAATTCAGCGATTAATACGGGCATCGTGTGTGCCTTTTTCAAGTCGTGCAAATATCCAGCGTAGCTGTTGGTTTTCCCGCGATGATCTTTATACTTTAAATAATTTTCATCGATATTTAAGAAATCCGGATAATACGGATAGACATGATAGGCAGCGAAATAGCCTGTTTTCAGTTGTTTTGTCGGATGAATGACATTTGGATTGATTCCGACCAGATCTTCCTGTTCAAGAGGCTCATAAGGATGGTCGAGTAAGTCCGTTGTCACCCAATTTGTAAAGCTGATAGGGTGCTGCGTACCATAATTTTTGGTTTCCTGCTGAAGGGTATAATCCATCATGGAGGCGAGCCAATATTCAAACGGCTGCGCTTTCTTTGTCTGCATATATGTGCCGGTGAAATCACCTTTTTCCTGGTGTTTTTTGTTCGTATGGTCGACCATATCCGGATACCATTCAATTCCAACAATCCATCCGATTAAATAAGGTGATACATCTGCTTTATATGAACCGCTGGCATGTCCCGGTTTTTCGGGAACTTCTGCATTGCCGTGCACTACATCTACAATGGTCCTAATGTCTGATTTAAACTGTTTCATAATTCCACCGTCAAAGGCATCCAGCTTTTCTTCAAGCGGCTCCTCATCTATCCAGATGCCATGGAATAAATAAATAGGTTTTTCGGCTTGTTCATTATAGCGTTTTAAAGCCCGGTAAAATCCAGGAGGGTGAAGAGTATATACCCGGATGGCATTGGCGTTCATTTCGCCGATTTGCTTGATCCATCGATAGTATTCTTCTTCTGAGATGGCTGCTTCTCCCGGCCATGCGCCTGGTTTTCCCATTCCCATATTGACCCCTTTAATCGTTAGGGGCTCCCATTTTCCATTCTTTAAAACTTGGAAACGGTCATCGGCTACTTTAGCATTGATGGAAATGCCGTCTACTTCTTCTTTATCCGTTTTGACAGCTTGTGTCTTTTTCGGAGATATGCGGGATGCTCGATCAATAAGCGTCTCCATCATCGGAGCATAAGTGTTCCAGTAAAAAGCATCACTATCTGCTGAGTTTTCGCTTGTGAATAGGCTTTTCACTTTAATGAGGCCCGTAACTTTATAAAAAGACGGCAAGTTGTTGATGTCATTATAGTCTCCTGCAAAATAAAAGGCGGGAGAGCCGTTTTTTTCTGTTTTAGTGACGGCCGCAAACGTATCAGGAATTCCATGTTCACTGAGAAGTTTTTTTCCTTTATTATTTAGTTTCCATTCATAGTTGGCCATCACCTCTTGTTGATTCCGCGGAGTAATGACATCAAACCAATAATTATAACGAGGGCTTTCTTTCAGATTGAATTCCTTCGTTCCGCGAGCTGTAAATTTTACAGTCAATTTATCAGATTTCAGATGCCGTTTCTCCAGTACAACGATTTTGCCATTTTCGTGAATAAACAAAAAGCCAGGACCAGAGCTTTTCCATTTGTGCTTTTCTTGAGTTTCGTATGCCTCAATGGCCCAACGAGGAATTTCCTTGTTTTTGGCCGGATCTAGCTCTTCAAAGCGGCGTCCAATCCATCCCGTCCAATCGATATTCAAGAAATTTAGAAAATCATTACGTATATCTTTGGAAGTAGGGGAAGCAAAGCTATTGTATTCTGAGACCCATACAGGTTGCTGATCATAATAAAGCTCTTGCAGCTCCGTCCATTCTTTTTTGCTTATTCCCCCACGGGAGCCTTTAGAGTGGGAAGTATCGATTCCATATGTATCAGCTGTATAAATGAGCTGCGGTGAGTTGGATAATTGCGAGATAGTTCGATCTGTATATTTTTTTTCGGCAATTGGCACGGTTCCCGCGTAATCTGTTTCCTTTCTATAAGGTGCGCCTGAAGGCTGATTATATTTCTTATAGTTTACTAACCACGTCAGACCTTGGTGTTCCCGGAACGTGTCGTCAGGCACCGTTTTATCAAAGATTAATAGATTTATCTTTTTGGTAGGTTTGGCGTGCCAAATGAGTATAGGGGATGTGATAGTAAAAAGTAGAATGACCAACCAAAGCCACTTTCTCATCTTATCTACCTCCTTTTAGAATTGTAAATGGTTTTTGCTTATTATATCTCTCTTTTAGCTATAAAATAAACAACCGTTCATGGATCTAAATAACGTAGAAGAAATAATAGAGTGAGCCATAGATTCATTTTCCCTTTCAGTTTCCTCTTCATGTTTCTGTTTAGATCATTTGACAAATTTTCTCAAAAACTTTAAAAGCAAAAAAGTCCCCTTTAACAGCCTCTTTATAACGCAGCTGTTAAAGGGGACTAAACGATATTTAAATTTGTACATTAAGATTATCGAAAGGTATTACGCCAGATTCTTCTGAATATCGATGCCCCGAAGAGAAGGAAGGCAAGAAATCCAACTATTGCAAGGATCGTACTTAAAATATCAGCGATCTCTCCTAGGCCAATTAGTCCAAAGAAAGTAGAAGTTACCCCTAATACTGACAAGAGGAGCCAAGCCACGCCTGTTAGAAATCCAAGGAAAATTTCAGAAATGCTGCCATTCAACCCATTGCTCATAGAAGTTCACCTCCTTTTTAACAGGAATAGTGGTTCTATAATATAGTTATGCCGATAAATGGGTTTTGGTTTATAAAAAAGCGAAAAGAAGCATAAAAAGGATCATTCTCTAATACAGGGAGGATATTGAAGGTATCGCCAATACTTAAGAACATCCTGAGAGGCTGGCGAAGAAACAGAAGTTCGCCTTTTTTCATAAATAGGCATTTACAAGCACCCGCCATCTTGTCTCAATAGGCGGCCAGCCGAAAGGTGGGGCGTAATAGGTGGCCGGTTTAGCGGGCGAATCGCAGGGGACACCAAAAGCATCATCACTACCTTATAGAAGCTTTAAGGCAGTCTTAAAGCTTCCTCGTAAAAGCCACCGGATAACTGACAACTAATCCATGAAAATCGATTTTAATATTTGTTTTATACATACCGCTTTAGTAATGAAATTCTCTTTCGTTATTTGCCTTATTTAAATGTTGATTGTTTTTTTATCTGCCTGATCACCAAAGAATATTATTCAATGTTCATTCCGAATTTGGGAGAACTTTCATAAGCTATAGTAGCTTATAACAAAGGTGGTGCGCTTAATGAGTGCAGGAGGTTATGGTAGAGGCTTCGCATTACTTGTTGTGTTGTTTATTCTGTTGATCATTATTGGAGCTGCTTATGCTGGTGGCGGTGCAGGATTCTGGTGATCAGTGAAAGAAATGTCATAAAACAAGGAACAGACAAGTAACCAGGCTGCCTCCTTGTTTTCATAAATAGCTGGCAAAGGGCAGAACATAGCAAGCAGGTGTCCTCTGCTTGCTATCTATACTAAAAACCATACAGTTTTTTTGTCAGACTCTTTTCTAAAAGATTTAACTGTGTGTAAGAAAGCAAACGGTTGATAAAGAAGCTAATTGGAGCATCCGGAAGTGGAAATCAACCACCCTTTTTTACGAAATAGCAATAAAGTTTACGAAAACAGCCTGTTTTTTATTGACTACAAATTAGCGGCGTGTTCAGCATGTTTAATAATTGCTTTTTTTTGTCTATACTGCTCTCAAGGAAGAAATGAACAATAAATAGAGTGAAGCGGTAAGCATATATAGAGAAGAACTGTAGGAAACTGAATAGTTGAAAGTCCAGCATCCATACATCAATGTGACGGCATTTCTTTATGACTGAGAGGAAAGCTGGATGAATATTTTAGCAAGGACTTACAAAGCGGAGGGTCGCAATGGAGTTTTTCTTTAAAAAAAGAAAAAAACAATCACAATTAAAAGAACAGCATGCTGAAGAAACGGATAATGTACCTGCTAAGTCGGAAGATGAAAAAGAATCTTTTTATTACAATCAAGAGACGGGTCTCCATTTCTCCATCCGATATATCTCTACTCTTATAGACGAGAAGGTCGTGGAAAAGGATGTTTTGCCGTACTTATTGGAAAAGCCATTTGCATCCATTGAAGATGTAAAAAAGATCCTTCCAATTGAAGACGTACAAGTGGAGACAGATGAAAGGCTCATTGAGGACAAGCTTTTTAAAGGATATCTCGTACTTAAAGCAAATAACGAGAAAGGATGTTTTGCTTTTATTGATGCTAAAGAAACACTCGTTCGCTCGCTCTCCCCTCCGGAGGTGGAAACGGCTGTTATTGGCCCAAAAGAAGCATTTATTGAATCGATTGATAAAAACATCAACCTTTTAAGAACAAGGCTGCCCGTTAAGGAGCTGATGATCGAAGAGTATACGATCGGTTCTATATCGAAAACAAGAACGGCGCTTTTGTATATTGAGAATATTGCCAATCTGGAAAACGTCAATACGATGCGTGAACGGCTACAGCGAATTGACTTTGATTTGATTAACGATAGTGCCTATATCGAACAAATTGTAGCTGACAATAAAAAATCATTATTTCCGCAAATGCTTGATACAGAGAGAACCGATCGAGCAGCATCCGCGCTTGTGGAAGGAAAATTGATTGTCATAGTTGACGGCTCTCCTCATGCGTTAATCGGTCCGACCAACCTGGTGGAGTTTTTTAGTTCATCTGAAGATTATCTATTAAATTGGATGATGGCTTCTGCCTTGCGTTTAATTCGCTTGTTTGCTGTTGTATTTTCCATTTTAATTACGCCGATGTATGTAGCCGTGTTGACCTATCATTATGAGCTGATTCCCAAAGACTTGATGGCTACATTGATTACTTCCAGACAGGCGATTCCTTTTCCGCCTGTGATAGAGGCGCTTATTCTTGAGCTCGTTATTGAACTGCTCAGGGAAGCTGGAGCACGGCTGCCCACTAAAATTGGGCAAACCATTGGTATCGTTGGCGGGATTGTTATCGGGACAGCCTCTGTTGAAGCCGGCTTAACAAGTAATGTTTTATTAATTCTAGTGGCTCTTGCCGCTCTTGCTTCTTTTGCCACTCCAGTCTATAAGATGGGCAATGTGATCCGCTTTCTGCGCTTTCCTTTTCTTTTGTTTGCTCAGCTTTGGGGACTGCTTGGGGTCGTCTTTTGTTTGCTTATTGTGATTACTCATTTGCTTCGTCTTACGTCATTAGGGCGCCCTTACTTTGAACCACTGTACCCGCCAAGGTGGAGAGATTTAAAAGATTCATTCATTAGAATGTCTTTTGATAAACAAATCCGGCGTCCATCTTATTTGCAGGCACAGAAGCCGATCCGCTTTAAACCGGATGAGCAAAAAAAACGTCATGATATTGAAGAGTAACCAGCGGAGGTTTTTCGTATGCAGCCAATAGAAGCACAAAGGAAGATAGATCCTTTTATTGTTTTTTTTGTTATTATCTCAACACAGATCGGTGTAGGGATTCTCGGCTTTCAGCAGCTGCTTGCCCAGAGCGCCGGTTATGACTCGTGGATATCGGTCATCATTGCGGGCGTTGCGACTCATATTGTTATGTTTATGATATATAAAATGCTCAACGAGGAAGATGCTGGTTTAGCCTCTATTCATGAGCGAGTATTTGGCAAGTGGCTCGGCAAGCTGTTCAATCTACTCTTTGCTGGTTATTTTCTGCTGGGGCTTCTTACGGTCACGCGTACGTATATTGAACTTGTACAAGTATGGATGTTTCCAGGTATAAGTGTATTCTTATTTACTTTTTTCTTTTTCTTGCTTGTTTTTTATATTGTCAGCGGCGGGTTTCGTGTCATTAGCGGGTTATCATTTTTTTCTGTTGTTTTGCCGATCTATCTTCTCATTGTTTTTCTCTTTGTCATTCCTTACACTGATTTTTATAACTTTTTTCCAATATATGAGCATTCCACAAAAGAGATATTGCAGGCCTCAAGGGATTTAACGTTAATTACGTTAGGGTACGAAACGCTTTTAGTCTTTTACCCTTTTATACAAAATGGCCAGCGGTCAAAAAAGTGGGCACACTTTGGTCTGTTATTTACAACGATTGTTTATCTGTACTCGACAATTCTTTCTTTCGCCTATTTTAGCGAAGAGCAATTACAGGAAACGATATGGCCTACCTTGTCCATGCTAAAAATTGTCCAATTTCCATTTATAGAGCGCTTGGAATATATCGGAGTCGTCAATTGGAACATTATTATTATTCCAAACGTCTGCATTTATTTATGGTGTGCCAGCCGATTGTTTAAACAGACAGTGAAAATCAAACAACGGAAATCTGCTATCGGGGTGTTGTGTATTTTTCTTTTTATCACTCCGCAGCTGGAGACAAGGATTCAAGTGGATAAACTGAATGATTATTTTAGCAATGTCGGGTTTGTTATCAATTATCTTTATATTCCTCTTCTCTTTATCTTGCTGTTCATTGTGAAGAAGGTGAAAAAGAAATGATTAAAAAAGGTGTCCTGCTTATTCTTTGCTTTTTCCTGTCGGGGTGTATTCAAAAAAGCATCATTGATGAAGTTCATACGCAAAGAGGGGTAGGGTATGACACAGCATCGAACGATAAAATTCGCGGAACGATTTTGCTGGCAGAATACAGTACAGATCGAACAACTAAAAATGTAACGATGAGCGTGGTGGATCAATCGAGTGTCAATATATTAAATAAGGCCCAAAGACAATCAGACGCAACCATTGTGTATGGATCGCTGAAACTCGTACTTTTTAGTGAAGCCATCGCAAAAAAAGAGATCATTGAGATCAGTGATGCTTTTGTCCGGGATGCAAGAATTGGATCAAGAGTCTACTTTGCTATTTCAGAGGGAAGAGCTCAGGAGATGCTAGAGGGGGACTATGGAAAACAAGGAAATGCGACATACATTTCACAAACATTAGAACACAATATTGCAAGTGGAGACGTTCCGAGAACGAACCTTCATTTATTTGTGTATAATTACACCCAGCAAGGAAAGACTGCCTACTTGCCCATGGTTAAGAAGCTCAATGAAGATAGAATCGATATTTCGGGCATTGGCTTATTAGATTGGCAAGGGCGTCTGATTGACAAAGTTTCCACCGATGATATGTTCTATTTTAAGTTGCTCGTTGACAAATACAGCGCCGGAACGAAAACAGTCCAATTAGACGGCGATCGGGCTACCATAAAAAGCATTCGTTCAGAAAATAAAATAAAAGTAAGCAAAAAAAATCCTTTTAGCTTCAAGATTAACATAAAGATAGAAGGGATTATTCAAGAATACAGAGGGAGACGTTTAACCCCTCAAAAAATAAAGGAGTTTGAAAAGGCATTCGCTCAGCAAATTACTGAAAGTACAAAAAAACAAATCAAGCATTTTCAGCATCTTGGCATTGACCCGATTGGTTTGGGACGCAAAGCCAAGCAGCAAACGAGAAATTTTGATTTTAAAAAATGGAAAGAAGAATATAAAGATGTCACGGTTCAAGTAAATACCGATGTGGTCGTTTTAGAAAGCGGGGTTGTTCAGTAAGTTTCATAACGTAGACTTAAAGAAAATGGACGAATGATACCAAATACGTTCTTTCTTTAAGAAATGCGCTGCCAAGGATGAAAGCAGGACAACAAATCTATCCTTGGCAGTTTTCTCTGAGGAGAGTCGAACTTATAGGTGAAAATCGAAAAAGGATGGGAGCAGTCCAGAGCAAGGCATTCTTTACCATAAGATGAGAAGCGCCACGTGCCCGATTTACTCCTTTTCCCTGACCAAACGTTCTCTATCGGGTACTCCGGGTGGCTGTTCAAGCCAGTTATGCTTGATCATAATATCAGCCCCACTTTTTGCGAGCCGGGAAATCTCCAGTGACAACCGTTCGTAATTAACCACCAAGTCACTTCTTTGGCTGACAGAAGCAGCAGTTGCATAATTGCCTATTCCTGTCGCACTTAGAAGAGACATATGGAACATCATTAGTTTGTCTGAGAATGTTTGAGTCGTTGAATCGCTAACCGAAATATCAGGAAGCTGCGGGGTTTGAAGCTCATTCTCTAAAAGTGTATCAGCAAAGATTTTAATATGCTTCTTGGAAATGTCTTTTCCTCGCATCATAAATTCTTTGATCTCTTTAGATGGTGAAGTTTGGGCAAAGCCAACACACAGTTTAACCCCGACTGTATTTGTCACTATATTCAGATAAAGGTGAGAGATTTCTACAGCATTTAATGGACGTTTGCTATTGAAAGGATTTAATCCGCTTAAATAGTTTTTACTATCTACATAATCAATTTCTTTTGGAACTTCAATCACAGGGTGTCTAGGGTAAATTCCTTTGGAAAGAGCAATCTCTGTCGTTTGGTTGTAAAGGGAAGAAGTCTCCATTAATCCTTTTGTAAAGTAATCGCGTATATCAGCTCTTGCACTCATAGAGAGAAAACCACTATAAGCCAGCATCCCGGCTCTTGCCATTTCATTCACATAGGTTAGACAGAATACGTCGGAAAACAGCCATGGGGCATCCATATTAACATCTTTATCAGAAAACCCATCCGGGACTGCATATTGTTCTTGATTAAAAAAAGTATGGAGCTGATTTAAATGATTGGATGACAGGTCAAAAGCAAAGCGGATAGCAGGCTTGATTTCTTTGTCTTTAATATGTTTGAGCAAGTAGCCAAGTATGCATTTGGACATGCTGTCGTTCATATAGGAAGTCCAAAGAGAAGCGATTTCAGCTGCGGTAAGAGGAATTTCTTTATTAATTTTCATCGTAACCTCCACAAAGTAAATAGTAATTATTTTTCGTGTTTGCTGCAGGATAATCATAACTTTTCCTTTTTGGGGAGACACTATGCTAGATTTACTTGATAAGTTGAAGTAGGGGGATGGTTAAGTGACAAGTCATGATCATATTAAATTAACATCAAGTGAGTTATCCTCACTTTTTGGAGCATACGTGAGTGATACATTGTCCATTTGTGTGCTTTCGTACTTTCTGAATCATGTGGAAGATTCCGACACAAAAGATTGTGTAAAGTTTGCTCTGGAATCGGCCCAAACGCGTGTGAAAAAAGAGGAGAGCATATTTAGAGCAGAAGGCATCGTTATTCCCGTGGCTTTTAGTGAACAAGATGTCAATGTGCGAGCGCCGAGGCTCTACAGCGATGAATTCATCTTGCATTATGTGAGTAACATAGGGGTCATGGGATTGAATGCATACACCACTGCTTTACCGACTACAGCCAGACAAGACATTCGGGAATTTTTTAGTCTTTGCTTACAAACAGCCACTGAACTATTCAATCAATCTGTAGATATATTGCTGAACAAAGGTCTGTATATTCGTCCGCCTTATATTCCTTATCCGCAGGTGACAGAGTTTGTTCATAAGCAGCACTTCTTGGCTGGTTGGGTGGGTGAGCAGCGGCCTTTAACAAGCACAGAAATTTCCTTTCTTTTCATGAATTTATACCGTAATACATTGGGAAGTGCATTGTTAACAGGTTTTTCACAAACAGCCCATTCAAAGGGGATTCGAAAATACATGGAAAGAGGAGCAGAGATTGGGCAGCATCATAGTGCCGTATTTGCGAAATTTTTAGAGGAGAGCAACTTGCCCGTTCCTACTGCTTCCCACTTCACAGTGACTGATTCGGTGGAGGCCGTATTTTCCGACAAATTAATGATGAGCCATACAGCCGCTCTGTATAACGCGGGCAGCGGTTTTTATGGAAGGAGTATTGGAGGAAGTTCCAGAAAAGATCTGTCAGCTGCTTACAGCCGATTAATGATTGAAGTAGGAGAATACTCGCTCGACGGGGCTAAAATAATGATTGAAAATGGTTGGGTGGAAAAGCCGCCTTCCGCTCCAAACCGAAAAGACTTAGCAGGGGGTTAAACCGATGTGGATGCAAAAGAAAAATTGTTTTGGAGCATTGCCCTTCCCGGTTTTGGGCAACTCTTAAACGGAAAATACCTTAAAGGTCTCTTGTTAATTGTTTTGGAATTTCTTATTAATGTACAAGCTAATTTTAATCAGATGATCATTGCCAGTTTTCAAGGCAATATCGAACAGTCGATCGCCCAAGCCGACTTCCAATGGCTCATGTTTTACCCTTGTGTTTACTTTTTCGCCATGTGGGATGCCTTTAAAGATGCTGGAGGAGGAAAAGAGCCCTATTCTTTTTTGCCATTCGTGTTTTCTGCTTATTTTGTCACAGTAGGGCTTATTTTTTCAACGAAATTAAAGGTTTTTGGCATATTGATAGGCCCTATTTGGCTTCCGATGATGGGGGTGATTCCAGGATTACTAACAGGACAGTGGCTGAAAAAAATACTAAAAAAGACATAGGGTTAGGGATTAAACAGTCAGAGTGTATGATGCATTTTATGAGAACAGAGAAGATAACACAGATAAGCAAAAAAGAATTTCCGGAACGTTTTCGAGTGTTGGGCATGTTAGGAAAAGGTTTTTTCAAGTCATAAATGCTGCCAAATGAACGATGTTCCGGAGATTGCTGGTTTATCGAGCATAATCGAACGAGGCCTTCACAAACTCTCATGACCTGAAGGCAGCACAATCCATTTTTTTCAGCAGCTCGATGCATAGATTAATGAAAGGATTTTCTTAAAGTGAATAACGGATTCCGCTTTAGCAGTATATTTAACAGCCAAGAATAAAGATAGGTAAAGATCAGGCCAATAACGATAGCAGGCCACCCAAAGACCGCAAAGCCGAAGACCAGTATAATGATATTAATAAAACGAATAGATTTGGCGATATTTATTTTATTATTTCTTTTATGCAAAATAAGAGCAATAACGTCCATTCCAACGGTAGATGCATTTGTTGAAATGCAGCAATAATAGCCAAAAGCAATGAAAAGGCAGGCAAGTAAAATGTCGACGCCGATATTGATTGTGCAATTAAAAGGCAGGCTGTAAAACAAGGAAAAAGAAAGGGCATAAAATAAGCTGCTGCCAATTGATTTTACAAAGTTTTCTTTTCCTAAAAATAATAATGAGACGCTTAGTAATAGTCCAGTCATTCCGTTGCTTACATATAGAAGTGGAACATGAAAGGCTTTGTCCACGATCATTGATAAGCTAGTTACTCCGCCATTAACAATATGATGAGGTACCATCCATTTGGCATAAGCAAATCCTAAAAAAATATTACCGATTAAAATGATTAATAAATCCGCCATAAACGGCTGTTTTTCCTTCATTCTCTCCCCCCTTTGAAGTACAAGTACTTATCCTTTTTTCCCTCACAGCAAATAAAAATGCTTTTCTGCTTACTAACGCCAGTTAATTACTTACATACGATGCCAAAAGCTCTTTTTCCTTTTTCTCTTTTATGAGGATTTGTCATGAAGACTAAGCGATTTTTTCATAAGTAGATGCTGATTAAGAAAGGGCTGTCATTAAAAGTTAGGGTATAGTTGAAGGAGGCGTGACCTAAAGAATCATAGCGAAAGATGGATTTTTTGTCCACTAACCATAATCCTCTTCTGTATGTTTCTGTTAACAGGCGAAGGATGGAGAGAAGATGGAAAGAGATCGGTGCTATGTACGCGAGAAAGATAGCTCTACGCTTATTTTCTTCATTATTAAAAATAGAAGGAAATGTGCAACCTGATCCAGAGACAGATGTAATATCACAATAAGACGGTTCTCTATCTTGGTACATTGGCAGAGATAGGGTAATGATAGGACTTTTATAAAAGCAGAAGAATGTTAGATGAAAAGGAAAGGAACATAATTCTCGATGAAAATATAATTGAATAAGAAGAATATTTTTTCTGAGCTAACGAAGCAAATTAATTATCGTGGATGGATGATAAGGAAAAGATTTTGAAAGAAATAATAACGGCCGATTTTTAGATGGATGATTATGATTAGAGCTCCCTTGTTGGAAGCTCTTTTTTTATTTTAAAGAATAGGGAAAGGCAGACGATTGAATCAACTTTTGCTGGTTAAACCTTTAATTTTTCATTACATTCAATGTAAAAAAGCCGTCATGTGTAGAAATTGCTACTTTTTGTTTCTCTTTTTCAAAAAATCTTACAGCGCCTAATTGTTCTTCTTTTAACTCTGTCCAGCCTGAGTTTTTAATTGCTTTTAAATACTCTTCGTGTATGCTGCTAATTTCATCAGCTTTTGAATAATTATATTTTTGGTATTGTAAGATGTTTGGATTACCAGATTGGCCTTCTGTTTCTTTCGCACTGGCGGGCACTGGAAAGTCAGAGTTTATCGTTGAAGGAATAAACTTATTAGTATTTGAAGAACATCCACTGATTAATAAGAGAATGAATAGCACACCGATTATTTTTTGCAAACGTAGTTAAACCTCCTATACTCACTTTTCTAAGTCAAAAACTTTCCTCATCTTTTCTTTCTTCCCGAAAGTTAGTAGAATGTCTATCCCCAGCTATTGATCGATCATTTTTAACATCTTTTGTAAGGTCATCGTATGGAGAGTAATGGCTAGAAGATAGTCCTTTCTTTCTAATCTTTTTATAAAGAATTATTCCCACGCCAAGAACGATGATTAAAAGAACGATATATTGCATGCTGGACACCACTCCTTAAATAATGGGTTATTCGTTGAATGGATGGGGGAAATTGGGTGAAAACGTAACAAATAAACAGTATTACATTGATATTCTTTTTATTATAGTATTAACACCCATAATGCACAAATAATGGGACATTTTGCTAGGGTGCACACGAACAGCAAATTCACTCACTGGATTTTAGATTAGTCTAATCGCCAAAAAGGTGTGTTTTATGTAATCACTCTTTTTTTGGTTGTCTCCCTTTATTAGATAGAGCCTTCTTTTTCTTCTATTTATAAGAATTTTATGTTAAACGGCACCTGCTGTGTTGGTGTTACTTAGTAAAAAATAGGTATATGGTCAGAAGAATTTAAGGAAGTTATAAGAAGGAAAGTGTATTCTTGCTTTACATATAAGACTTATAGAGAAATGATAAGGAAAAAAGTCACGTTAAACAAAAAAGCTTTTGAAGATAAGAAGCTTAATTAATAACTGACATCATATTAAACTGCGTAAATGTAAAGCAGGCAAGCAAGTATAAAAATATAGAAGCAAAAAGCCGAATGTTTAAAGATTGTTCACGATAGCGGCTGTGTTCTCTATAGTAGGGGGGAAAGAAATGCAGGGGAAAGAGTATGTTGATCAAGAATGGTTAGCGCTGATGATCGAGGCCAAGAAAGCAGGTATTTCAATTGAAGAAGTGAAGAAATTTCTTAAAAGTAAGGAGACATCTAGTGAGTTTCTTAGTTTTATAAAGAAAGATAGAGTATAGAGGGGGAGTAGCTGTTTCAGATGGATATAAAAGAGGGAATGTGCAAGAGAATTCTAAGGGACCGTTCTCTTAGATGAAATTAAAAAAGATCTCTTATGGATTCAAAATATAAATCGACATTTCAGTTACTTTGTGATATCAATTATTTTTTAGCATCTTTGTTAAGCTAGTTGAAAGTCTCTGGCCTTCTAATAAGTCCAGCTGATTGTCGGCGAGTAGGGGGAGTTCATATCTTTGCCTGATCACGTAGAAAAGTGGGCCACCTTTATGGGGTCAGTTCAAGTAGCCCACCTCATGGGGGATCAAAGGAGAAGGTGCAATCGATCCTGTTTTCTCCTTTTCTTTGTTCACTTTTCGCCAGTAAACAAAGGGTCTTCTAACACTCACTTTAGAAGCTATTCTTTAAATAAAGATCATTTGAGCTTTTTTGCTGCTGCACATGATTTTTCTCCTTCTTGCTTCAGAGAATCCCATTTCTTTCTTTTAGGAATGGATGTAATTATGCACGCGATTTTATATGTATTTAACCAGCAGTCAGCTGGTTTTAAAAAGGGCTTTTTTATTAGAAGGTGACGGTGGATTAAAATAAGGAAAGCAAATGAAGAAACTAATATTCATACATGTGAACACTGGAAATTGTTTAAGCTATCCTCCCAAATAAGGAATCTCTTGCGGAATTCATCATTCAGGAGATAGTTAAAACTTAAGGTGTTTTTTTATGTTTGTCCCTGCTGAATATGCATCAAGGTCTCCACTGTTTCTTTTCCAGGATGAATACCGATTTCCTCTTTTAGTTTCTTCTCAAAATTTTCATATAAACGGATGGCATCGGCCCGCATGCCGAGATGTGCGTATCCTAGCATTAAGCGAGTGACGATGTGTTCTGAATAAGGGTTAAACTGTAATATTTTGTGCAAGCACCCTATATATTTATCCTCTAGACTATTTTGTTCATAGTAATCGGCCAATCTATGCAAAATAGCTATAAGCTTAGCCGAGAGTTCATCTGCTTTCGGCCTTGCCCATTCGTAAGCTTCTTCTTCCATAAAAGCACCTGTATAAAGCAGAAGCACCTTTTCGACGTCCTCTACATTGTTAGAAGAAATGCTTTCTGATAGCTTTTCAAATGAAGAAACATCCAGCACTGCGTCATGTAAGTGCAAGGTGTATTGCTGGCCTGCAAAAGTCAGCGTATTGCCGGGACCAAACCCCTCCAGCTGCTTGCGTACATAAGAAATACAGGTGTGAAGATGAATTTTTGCTTTTTGGTAATCATGGCCTGGCCAAAGCTGATCAATGAGTATATCCCTATGGACCGGCTTATCCAGATGGAGTGTTAAGAAAGCAAAAACTTCTTTAATCTTAGCAGTTTTCCATTTAACAGCCGTATTATTACAGACAATAGAAAATTGCTTGAAACATTGTATATAGAGGGAAGGGGACTGAGGAGACAGTATCGGCTCCTTCTCTTTTTCCAGATTTAGTTTGTCCTCAAGGCGATCAATAGTCTTAGCCAGCCGCTCTTTGAGTATAGGCTTCAGCAAGTAATCAATGGAATCTAGTTCAAATGCCTGAATGGCATAATCTCTATGTGCCGTGGTAAACACAATTTGGACATTAGGCTTTTCATCTTGAATAAGAACAGCTAAATCAAGCCCGCTAATCCCAGGAAGATCAATATCAAGGAAGGCGGCGTTGAAAGAGATGTTGTTGATATCCTTAAGAAGCGACGGTGCATCTGGGTACGTGCCAACTACCTCTACTTGAAAATGAGCCAGTCGTTTTTTCATCAATTCTAGCGCTAACGGTTCATCATCTGCTAAAATAGCCCGAATCATAGATATGCCTCTCTTTTTCTTATTAATAAGTATATTGTAAGAGAAAAAAGTGTTAAATGTAAGAGTGAAATTGCACTTTTCGCATAAATACTGGAAATTGAGAGCAGGAAAAGTAAGAGAAAAGTCCTTTTAAATGAAAAAACTATCCTTTGACGATGGAAAGAGCAAAACAATTAGAATGACACGATAAATGGATTAAGCTGCCTTATGTCGGTAGAAGAGCTTTCTTTGTGTCTTTTTCAAAGCTGCTTGTTGGCATTGATAAGCATTTTGTAAGAAAAGAATAGTAGGATGAGGACCATCCGATGTTCTGTATGTTTCTTATTCCTGTACAGCACTAGAAGTATGTATGATTACATGAAGGAGAGGACAATAAAAAATGAGAGTTTTAATAGATAAAAAAGAAAAAAAGACGATGTCTACAACAGACAAGTATGAAAAAGCATGAAAAAACGAAATACATGGCTAGCTGTCCTCTGCTTTATCGTCGTTTTGATAGGGCTTCGTTTGTCCTGGCTTTATATCTATAATGACCCTAGTATGCCAAAGGCAGAAAAAGGAATAATAGATGCGGCAAAAGTAGACCTATCAAAAAAACCTATGCAGTTAAAGGGAGAGTGGCTTTTTTATCCAGAGCAGTTGCTCACACCTGATAGTTTGTCAGAGCAAAAGAAAAAAGCTGTACAGGTCCCGATTCCCTCTGATTGGAAAGAATGGATTCAGGACAAGCAGAAACATCCATACGGGTATGGCACCTTTCAATTGTCAATTTTAACGGATCAAAATAAGCAGGAAACATACAGAATTCGATTTATGGGCATCCAATCTGCTGCTCGTATTTTTGTGAACGGTCAGTTAATAAAAGAAATGGGCAATCTCGGTACAAATAGAGTGAGCTCCCATCCAGAAAACAGTTCTTTTTCTGTGAATGTCAAGCCGAAAAACAGCAAGATTGATCTAATGGTTCAAGTATCTAATTTTCACTATCTACGGTCAGGCGGCATTTCACGCCCAGTGTATTTCGGAACAACAGAGGCTGTCAGACATCATGAGCAAATCTCTATGTCTATGCAGCTGATCACTGCAGCTGTTCTTTTTTTTCATGGAATTTACTTAGTTATTCTATACATGTTCGTTTTTAAGAAGAAAAATTTGCTTTTGCTTGCAACAGCTGTATTTTGCATGTGTTTTTCCATACTAATTGATGATGATCAACTGCTCCGATTTGCTATTCCAATGGATATTGCTTTTGAAACAAGATTAAAACTTGCGTATCTATTGTATTTTGGCGCGGTCGTTTGCAGTTTTAGTTTCTTGAAAACACTGGTACCGGGTCAGTTCAATAGAACCTTCCGTTTGTTTCAGTTATTTACAGCTATTTATCTTATTGCTTTGATTATTTTTCCCTATCAGGAGTTTTATTATTTCAGATCGGTTATTTATAGTTTTATTACTCTTGGACTCGCGTTTCTTGTTCCAGTTCTTTTCTATAAAGTAGCTTCTCGCAAGGAACCGTACACGATTTATCTTGTTTTTACCGTGGTGGCTGTTTCGTCCAGTGCACTAGGGGGAGCGGTAAAGCAATTTTTTAAGGGGATCGCTGTACCATTCTATCCATTTGATTTACTAATTGGCACTGTTTGTTTTGCTCTCTTTTGGTTTAAGAGATTTTATTATACAGCTGAAGAAAAAACACAATTGAATGCAAAATTGCAACGTGCAGATAAAATGAAAGATGATTTTCTGGCGAATACTTCCCATGAGCTGCGCAACCCGCTTCATGCGATGATCAATATTGCTCAGTCACTATTAAGTGACCCGCTGTCTGAGGAAACGAAAAGGCAGGTGCAGATGATAGAGTCAGTTGCCCGAAAAATGTCCTATACGTTACAGGACTTAACAGATATCTCAGCGCTGAAAGAAGGCCATGTTCCTTTATCCAAGCAGCCAGTCGATCTTTACAGTATTGTTGAGTATGTGTTTGACCTGTTGGCATTTTCAAAAAAGGGGAAGCATGTGGTATTTACCAACGATGTGCCAAAGACTTTTCCATTGGTGGTTGCAGATGAGAATAGAATGGCACAAGTTATGTTCAACCTTATTCAAAATGCGTTGAAATTTACTGAAGAAGGGATGATTTCTGTCTCTGCATTGGAGAAGGAGGGACAGGCAGTGATCTCTGTTCAAGATACTGGAATAGGGATGGATGAAGAAACACAAAAACGGATTTTCCAGCCATATGAACAGGCTGATTCGAGCATGACTGCTGCGGGAGGCGGCATGGGGCTGGGCTTAAGTATTTGTGCGCAGCTAGTTGAGCTGCACGGAGGAACACTGTTTGTGATCTCTTCTCCAGGAGAAGGGTCCACTTTTACCTTTTCTCTTCCGATTAGCAGGAAAAAAAGAGAGCGGATCGAGGAACCATTAAAGCAAGACAAACTGCCTGATTTGGTGGCGGCATCATTTGCTCGAGAAGAAACTGAGTCGATTCTGGTGATTGATGATGACCCAATTAACCTCTCTGTATTAAAGAGAATGTTGGCACAAGCAGGCTATGCGGTGACAACTTGCTTAAATGGAGAAGAGGCGCTTTTACACCTGCATGATCAAAGATGGAGTTTAATCATCTCGGATGTCATGATGCCTCGAATGTCCGGCTATGAATTAACCTCTCAAGTAAGGAAAAAGTTCTCGATGTCAGAGCTTCCGATTCTACTATTGACAGCACGGGGGAAAACGGAAGATATCGAAGCCGGCTTTCAGGCAGGAGCAAATGATTATATTTTAAAACCGGTGGAGAAGGCGGAGCTCATGGCAAGGGTTTCAGCGCTTCTTCAGTTAAAGCAATCAATGCACAAGCAGGCTCGTACAGAGGCAGCTTTGCTTCAAGCGCAGATGCAGCCTCATTTTTTATACAACACTCTTAACATAATCGTGGCGCTGAGTGAAATTGATCATGATGAAATGGCCAAGTTATTGCATGAATTCGGGAACTATTTACAGAAGAGCTTTGACCGGGGCAACATGCAGGAAACGGTGACGATGGAATCAGAGCTGAACCTTGTCCAATCTTATCTATATATTGAGCGTCAGCGCTTCGGTGAACGTCTGTCCATTTGCTGGGAGGTAGAGGACGACAGCTTGCAGGCACTTGTTCCTCCGCTGTCCATCCAAACACTAGTGGAGAATGCGGTGAGACATGGAAGGTCTGAGCAGACTAACCCGTTGGTTGTTTCTTTAATTGTGAAAAGAGTAGAAGATCATATACAAGTGGTCATTAAGGATAACGGTTGTGGGATAGAGAGCGAGAAAATAAAATTGATATTAGAAGATCCTGAACAAGGAGGCATCGGTCTCTATAATACGAATAAGCGTCTTATTCAGCTGTACGGGCAAGGACTAACTATTCAAAGCGCTATAGGAAAAGGAACAAAAGTGGCTTTTTCTCTTCCTATCCCATCAAGTGGAAACCACGATGCCCATCTATAAACGGGAAGGCTAGCTAGAATGCTTGGTTCTTCTTTATTTGACCTTCGTCTTTGGATGAATCTCCCTTCAAAATTTAAACGTATCATGATTTCGCCCTATCGATAACATAAGATGGATAGGGCGCTTTATCTATGACTGGTTAAGCGAACATCATCTTACTAAATTATTTTTTCGCTCGTGAAGAGACATCAAACATATGAGACAGCTAATTTTTAGTAAAGAAGAGCGCTTTAAATATCTATGAAAGGCAACAGGTTTCTAGACAGCCTGTCTAAAAGAGGGGGATAGGGAAAGTAAAAGAGACGTAATAAGAGAGAGTCAAAAAACGTGTCAGGAAGTCCTGGATTTAATTGTTTGAATTTTATAAAATTAAGCTTGTTACTTGCTTGGAAAGAAATAGCTATCTTATAGTCTGGCGAATGATGGGAAGGCATTTACTCTGTAAAAAGCAAGGGGAGAAGAAAGTATGCATTGGAAAGTTAAGTTAGACCAATGGATGAGCTACATTCAATTGGATGATACGTTAAAAAGTCAACTACAGGTCATTCAAGAAGATGAAAAATTACTTGAGGACAGTTTTTATAAAGAACTAGAGTTTGGAACAGGCGGTATGCGTGGTGAGATGGGGCCGGGAACGAATCGAATGAACATTTACACTGTCCGAAAAGCAGCAGAAGGCTTGGCGCAATATGTGTTGAGTCAGGGAAAAGAAGCTGTGCTTCGCGGAGTAGTTATCGCTTATGATTCTCGGCACCTGTCAGCTGAATTTGCCCTGGAGACTGCAAAAACAATGGGCAGGCATGGTATTCGGACATATATGTTCGAAGAATTGCATCCCACACCTCTATTGTCATTCGCAGTAAGGTACTTACATGCTTATGCCGGCGTAATGATTACAGCGAGCCATAATCCACCAGAGTACAATGGGTTGAAAATATATGATGAAGATGGCAGTCAAATATCGCCGGCGATGGCTGATGAAATTATTGACTATGTGAAGAAGGCAGGAAGCGAACTGACCGTTGAAACAGCTTCTGAACAAGAGCTAATAGAAAAGGACCTGCTTACTTATATAGGCCATTCAATCGATCAGGCTTATATTCGTGCGTTAAATTCGATTAGGTATAATCAGGCAGAAACTAATAAGGAGGTATCAATTGTTTTTACACCGTTACACGGAGCGGGTAATAAGCCGATCAGAGCGGCGTTGCAGGCGTTTGGCTTTGAAGATGTAAGGATCGTAAAAGAGCAAGAGCTGCCCCACCCGGATTTTCCAACGGTCGTCTCTCCTAATCCTGAAGAGCATGAGGCGTTTAAAATGGCCATTTGCTATGGGGAAGAAAGAAATGCTGATATTTTAATAGGAACAGATCCTGACGCCGATCGTCTCGGAGTAGCCGTAAAAAAACACGAGGGAAAATATATCGTTCTAACGGGCAATCAAATAGGCGCGCTAATGCTGCATTACCTGCTTGAACAGAAAAAGCGGAGCGGTACGCTGCCTGAAAATGGGGTGATAATGAAAACAATTGTTACCTCTGAGATTGGTAGGGAAATTGCGGCTGCTTTTGGCATTTTAACAGTGGATACGCTGACGGGATTCAAATTTATTGGTGAAAAGATGAAAGAATTTGAGCAGTCTGGAGAGCACACATTTTTATTCGGATATGAAGAAAGCTACGGCTATCTAATTGGGGATTTTGTACGCGATAAAGATGCAGTGCAAGCGGCAGTATGTATAGCAGAAGTGGCGGCTGATTATAAAAGGAAGGGCAAGTCATTGTATGAAGGATTAATGGAGCTCTTTGAAACATATGGGTTCTATCAAGAGTCACTTCGCTCACTGACGCTGAAAGGAAAAGAGGGAGCAGAGAAAATTGCTGCGATTATGGAGAAGTTTCGGACGGAGCCGCTAGAGGAAATCAGCGGGATAGCAGTCATTGAACTAGCGGACTATCAAACAGGGGAGTACATAAATAAGAAAACAGGTTTAATAAGGCCAACTGGTTTACCAAAATCAAATGTGCTGAAACTTAAATTGGCAGACCATTCATGGGTGTGCATACGGCCTTCAGGCACTGAGCCGAAGGTGAAAATCTATTTTGGCGTTAAAGGCAAGTCGATACCTGATAGCCAAGAAAAGCTGGCAGGTATCGAGAAAGAAATGATGAGTATCCTTCATCATTTAGTAAGAGTATAGAGAACTGAAAACGGCAAAGACTAGTATATAAAGCAGAGTAACCGCCAGCACCTTTATGGAGTGCTGGCTTATTTTTTTAGAAAAGCAAAGGGAGATGAATTCATGTTATATCTTGTCCTTGTAGATACAGCAATGATTTGCCAATTAAAATAAGCAGCTCATTGGGAACAAGCCTTCTGTTAGCTACAAAGGGCAACGAAAATAGCTTGTAAAGTGCACCAATATAGACCAGATGAAATAAAATAAATAGACAGACAGTGTTTAGTCCTGAAAAAGGATGGAGGAACGAAATTGGTGCAAATAGAGAAAATATATTCGGAAGATTTTAAAGGAGCTAACCACTCCTTGCAAATACAAAATGCGATTGAATTTGCCAGGCAAAACAATACAAAAACTGTCCTGCTTGCAGATAAGTCTTACAACATCACTGCTCCTATAATCGTTAGAGAAGGAGTAAGACTGGAATTTGGGCATGGAACAACCTTCGTCGTTTATGGAAACTTTCCAGTAATAGAGTTGGAGAGAAACGCCGTGCTTACAGGAGCATACATTGCTATTGACGATGCAGCTTTTAATTCGGACGTGATTCGTTTAGATGGTAAACACAAATATTATAATGTCTGGAATCGGACTAAAATTGAAGAATTAAATGTAATTAACTGGTCGGGTAGCCATAAAGGAACAGGAATATCCTTATTTTCAGGCGGCAGTGGACATGAAATTTCTTATGTTAATTTTGAAAATGTGAAAATAGCGGGCATGGCTACTGGTATGAAATTGAAAGCGCAAAAGCCGGCAACGGGCATGGCCTGGGTAAATGCTAACCGGTTTACCAATGCCTCATTGGATGATTGTGTGACCATGATCCACATGGAGAGCGGATTAACCGTCCCTAATGAGTGCAGTGGCAACCAATGGACAAATTTGCAAATACAGCCTTCAACAGCTACCCAAAAGATCGCAAGAATTACTGGACAGTATAATAGACTTGAAGGAATGGTGTGGGATTTAGCCTCTATTCCCCATAAAAATCCGATTATAGACTTGACTGCCGCATCAGACGCAACGGATATTCTTATCCCGTCGATCCCGCTAAACCGGATTAGCGATAATGGCACAAATAATAAAATTGGCAGATAAAGAGCAAGTGGGTCGTCAGTGTAAGAAGCTGATCAGAAAAATATAAGAACGTCATGAGATAATAAGGAAACTAGAAAGAAGGAATGTAGTTTCCTTCTTTTTATGTCGTTTCATCAATTTTCTAGCTAGCTAGCTAGCTAACTGTCTGTATTAACAGCCTTTTCTACTGAGGGCTGGTTGCTTTTTTCTCCGAAGCGGTTCAGATGCAATTAAATCATCTAGAGTGGTTTCAAGAGCCAAGGCAATTTGGGAAAGAATGCGCAGGGACGGATTGGTCATGGCTTTACTCTCCAACGTTGATAAATAGGATTTTGAAATATGAGCTTCATTAGCAAGTTTTGTCAGTGAATATCCTTTTTCCTCACGCAATTGTTTAATACGCCTACCTATCATGTTAGAATTCTCCTTTTTTGGTTTTTGTTCATTATAACGCATAATTGAATATTTTTAGGTTATTTTTTCGCCTAAAATTAAAAAAATGTTCTTTATAAAGAATAAACAGGTCCAATTACCTATTATTTATTGCGGAGCCACATGGTATACTCACATCAAGGTTGTTCTCTAAAAAGAACAAACGGGTGAAAAGATAGTCAGATATCCCAATTAAAGGTTTATTATCTATCGATGGGAGAGGAAGAAGAGAATGAGAGTGTTAGTTACAGGCGGAGCTGGATTTATTGGTTCACATATTACAGAGGAATTACTGGCGCAAGATCACCAGGTAGCAGTGGTTGACAATCTTTCCTCTGGGAAGAGAGAGCAAGTCCCTGCAGCCGCTGTATTTTATGAAGGAGACGTTAGAAAAAAAGAATTAGAGGAATTTTACTCGGATTTTCAGCCAGACTGTGTCATTCATTTAGCTGCACAGGTCTCAGTTGCTAAGTCTTTTCTAGAGCCGCTCAACGATATTGAAGAAAATATTGTTGGTACTGTGAATATGCTTGAAACGTGCGTAAAGTATGGCGTAAAAAAAGTGATTTTTTCTTCCACTGCTGCTTTATACGGCAATCCTGATTACTTGCCGGTTGATGAACGCCATCAGGTGAATCCCCTCTCTTTTTATGGATTATCAAAAAAGCATGCGGAGGCCTACATAAGGTTGTTTTCAGAGCTGCATGGATTAACGTATACGATTTTGCGTTATGCCAATGTATATGGCATGAGACAGAGTGCCAATGGAGAGGCGGGAGTGATCTCTATTTTTATTGAAAAACTTTTAAACAGCCAGCCGCTGACTGTGCTCGGAGACGGAAACCAGACGAGAGATTTTATTTTTGTTAAAGACGTGGCCAAAGCCAATGTCGCTGCGCTCACTCATGGTGAAAATGAGATTATCAACATCAGCACAGGAAAGCAAACATCAGTATTAGATATGGTAAAAGAAATGAATGAAATCGCTGGGAATGTTTCTTCTCTTATTTTTAGCGAAGAACGGACAGGAGATATTAAGGCGAGTTGTTTAACAAATAAAAAAGCAGAAACTGTGCTTGGGTGGAAGCCGGTTTATTCATTGGCAGAAGGGTTAAAAGAAACGATTTATTATTACCAGAAAGAGATGGTCATACAGAGCTGACGGAAGGAAGGAGAAGCTGTTATGCAGGAGGATATGACTATAAAGGGGTTTTTAAATTTAATCAAGAAAAGAATGATTTTGATCAGTGTAACTGCAGTGATCGTAGTAGTAGTCACTGGTTGGGCTGTCTTTTATATTTTTGAACCGACGTATGAAGCAAGTGAATATATTTTGATTGGTAATCTGCAAAATACAAATACAGAAAATTCTTATGAGGAAACACAAAAAATTCCACAAATGCTAGCGTCCTCTGTGGACTTTATAAAAAGTCCGATTGTTTTAAGCGCAGTAAAAGAAGAGCTTGATTTGAGAGGAACCTCATTAGAGGAAAAGCTGTTTATTGAAAACAATAAAGATTCTCAAATCGTTACTATAACGGTAAAAGACCGGGATGAAAAACTGGCACGAAATATTGCCAAAACTACAGCAGTCATATCACTTGAGAAAATGAACACGCTTCTCAAGTTCAACCAAGTGAAAATTTTGGAAAAAAACGATGGGATTATCAAGAAAAATAATGAAGTAGCAGCCCTGGCGATTGCCCTTATAACTGGACTATTATCGGGGATTGGTCTAGCTGTTATTCGTGAGCAATTGGATGACTCAGTGAAAAAAGAAGACGACGTGGAGAATTTACTTGGCATGCCGCTGTTAGGGAAGTTTGATAGCAAGATAGAATTCCGGAAAAGCAGCAAAGAAAAACGCCCTTACGAAGAATATGATCCAGAGAGGAGGCAATTGGTTGCTAAAGAGAAGGAAAAACAGGTGGATCAGGCGACTTCCATCTCCTGACAAGTGGTTGAGTACAGAGCAGATCCGAATGATGAAAATGAATATTCAACATGCGGTTAAACATGAAAATCTAGTTTTAATGGTGACCTCTCCAGAAGAAAATAGAAGGCAGCCGCTTATTTCTTCAAAGCTGGCCAGTTCGTTTGCAGAAGCAGGGAAAAAAGTGCTGCTGGTTGACGTGAATTTCAGAAAGCCAGTGATTCACCAGTTGTTTGGTTTCCGAAATGCTTCGGGTTTGAGCAATTTATTAAGGGGAGAAAAAGGAAAGGTCATGGAAGGAATTGTTCAAAATCTAGATATACTTTCTGCTGGATCTTTCTCCATCCATCTTGAAAGCTTAGAGAGAATAGAGCAGTTAATAACTGTTTGGCAGCGCTGCTACGACGTCATTGTCCTAGATACACCGGCGTTTTTGGATGCAGCTGACTCTCAAATCCTTTCATCTGCCTGCGATGGTGTGCTTCTTGTCATTCAAGAAAATCGAACAAAAGAAGCCGATGCTTTGCAAGTGAAAAAGATACTGGAAAGAACAAACAATAACTTTTTAGGGGCAATTTATCAAACAAGTTGAAGTTATGCAGGTGATGATGAATGGATAGCAGAAAAAAAAACTCCATTGGTAAAAATGTCTTTCACTTATTTTATAGTACCGCTTTTTCGAGTGGGTTGAACGCTGTTACACTTGTCATTTTAGCAAACTATTTGAATTCTCACAGTTATGGAATGTTCAGCATTGCCTTAGCATACTCACTAATTATGGGTTACTGTACAGATGCTGGGATCAGCGTAGCAGTGCTTCGCGAAGGGTCAAAGAAAGGGATTAGCCTCCCAGCTGTTCTTTCTTCCTTTATCAAAATTAGAGCTGTGTTATTGGGAATTACATTTGCGGGCGGCTTCTGTCTGATTCAACTGTTGTATCAAGGGCAGCCAGAGTTAATGAAAACGATGTATTTCTTGATCGTGCCCATGGTGATAGGTTTAGCTTTACAGAGCATTAGCATCACCTATTTTCAACTTACGGAAGAGATGCAATATTTAGGAGTAATCCGTATTTGTTCAGCCGTGCTGCTCGTCACTTCTATTTTGGCAGGCATAACCTTGTCGTTGCACCCATACGCCATTTGTTTTTTGTATGGTTTATCTTATTTATTAGCAGGAGTGATAGGAATTTACCTGATCGGAAAGCGGACGGCGATCCGGTTTCACTATGCTTTTCATAAAGGGATGTTGAAGAATGTGCTGTCCTTCATGATAAGTGGTTTATTAATTGTCCTCCTTCCACAGCTAGGGCCAGTTGTGCTGGAGAAAACATTAACGCTCAAACAGGTGGGATTTTTTGCTGTTGCTTACCGGATTCCTTCGGCTTTATATCAAATTCCAGGGGTATTGGCGGGCGCATTTTATCCGGCGTTATTTAAAAGCTATAACAGCAAAGGAAAGATCGAGCATTTGCAGTTAAATATGTTGCAGCTAAAAATGATGGCACTGCTAGGTATGGCGATGACGATTTCTTTATTTTACATACCGGAAATCATCATTGGCACATTGTTTGGGGAAGAGTGGTTATTCGCTGCGAAAGCTTTGCAAATATTGTCTTTTCTGCTTGTCTTGCAAAGCGTCAATATAGCGTTGGCTGATGGATTAACGACGAAAGCTTTGCAGTCTCGGCGAACAACTGTCCAGGCGCTGTCTCTTGTCGGAGGGATTTATTTTTATATGGCTTTTAGCCATCAATATGGAGTGGAAGGCGCTGCTTTTGCAGGGGTCGCTGTCGAGCTGCTGTCTTTAGCAGGCTATTGGCTCTTGAATCCGGACAGAAAAGCTTTAGCGGTTAAAGTATTGCTTCCTTATTTATTGTTCTTTCTTGCTTTTTTTGCAGTTACGAGTTCTTTCTTTTCGGCTTCTCCTATGCTTGCTGCTGTTCTTCACTTGTTATCCCTTCTAGTGATCATAGCAGTCGATCGGGGCTTAATGCGCAAATTAATGAAGCTTATTTGTAAAGACCAGAGCGAAGAGGCGGTAAAGCGAGGGATAAAAGATGGGATTTCTTAAGTCTACTAATCAAAAGCAGCGTCACACCGGTCTGTTTTTACTGCTTTTTTTCTTTATGTTAAGTAAATATAACCTATATATTGGCTTTGCCTTAAAGCCTTACATGGTCTTTTTATGTGTATATTTACTTTTTCATTTTTCTGTTTTCTCTTTTCAGAAAATGCATGCTTTCGAAATCATGATGTTATTATTCTATTTATTCTACAGTTTTACCGGCATTTTTTCCGCTTATCCTTTTGCCAGTATTCGTATTATGGCAGGCATTTTCTTACTGATCAGCTGTTATTTCATTTTAAGGTTCGTTTTAGAGAAATATTCAATTAATGCAATACAAGAGGCCATTGCCAAGTCAGGTTTATTGTTTAATATGGTAAGTCTTCTGTTATATGCCATAGGATTAAAAAAAGTGGGATTCCAAGTATCGGAAGAGATGATTTCCAGTTACGGGGTCCTTATGGACAGAAGCTATCCGCGACTGATCGGCTTGCTAGAAGATCCGAATCTGTATGTTTTTTATAATATGATTTTCTTTACATACTTTCTGACCAATATGACTAGCTGGAGAAATAAAGCGGGGTTTGCTCTCTGCATGCTCACGACGGTCTTAACCTTTTCAAGAGGCGGCATATTATCTATGCTCCTGATTATTTTGCTTTACACAGCAATCAGCCATTCTGCTGCAAGATGGCGGACACTCGGTACATTGGGCATCATTTCTATCGCGGCAGGTTACATAGCCGTAGTTGTCATGAAGGTTAATATTGTGGGGCTGATCGGAAAAAGAATAGAAGACTTTTCAAGTGATGGGGGAAGCGGGCGCTTTGAATTGTGGAGTCGGGCGTGGAACTACTTTCTTGAACATCCTGTTGTTGGAATAGGGGCCGATAATTTTATTGAATATAACAAAGCGCATTATGGAGAGAGTTTATACACGCACAATACCTTTTTGCAAATATTATCGGAATCGGGTCTAATAGGGTTTTCTTTATACTTTCTATTTCTTCTTTTGGTGTTCATTCAACTTATGAATCGCCATTTAAGGAGAGCGCATTTATATTTGCTTTTATGTTTTGTAGCATTTTTACTGCAGATCATGTCTCTTTCTTTGATTATTAATGAAGTATTTCTTCTATATCTTGCTGTTCTTTCAACCGTTTTGCGAAAGGAAAAAAGAGTGCGGCTTACAAAACAGCAGAAAGTGAAGGATCGTCAACTCACTGACAAGGAGGTCTATGGAAATGAATGTGCTGTTAATGACAGATAAGCTAATAACAGGCGGAGCCGAACATTACTTTTGTAAATTGGAGAACCAATTGAACCATCCAAAACTGGTCTTTTATACAGCGGCAGGCAAGGGGGAACTATTCGGGAAAATCAGTAATAAAGAGCATTTTACGCCTCTGTCTCGCAGCAATCATCTTCTTAATCTGTTGACCATTAAAAGAAAAGTGCTGGAACATGATATTGACATTATCCATGCAAATAGTTTAAGAATGGCCCTTTATGCTATAGCAATGAAGAGGTTAATTAAAAAGGGAATAAAGATCGTTTATACCAAGCATAACGTGACAATGATGGAAAAAAATCTTCGTCCGCTCTTTGCTCAGCTGTTAAACAGGCATATAACAAAAATTATTACAGTGAGCGGCTATGAGCAGGAGAATCTTTTGCAGCTTGGTATCCAGCCAAGCAAGATAACAACGATCTACAATGGAGTAGATTTAAACCAATTCACGTATCATCAAAAAGAAAGAAAGAACGGATTTAAAGTTGGGATTTTGGCAAGGCTGTCTCCGGAGAAAAACCATACATTATTTCTGGAAATTGCGAGAAAGTTGAAAAATGATCCGGATATACAATTTTATATAGGTGGAGAGGGGCCGGAATATGTAAGAATCAGCCAAATGATTGAAGAGTGGGGCCTTACTCGCCATGTGCATATGAGGGGGGAAGTGAACGATCCGGAGAATTTTATTAAAGAGATGGACGTACTCGTTTTAACCTCTCATCGTGAAGTGTTTCCATTGGTTGTTCTCGAAGGAATGGCTGTCGGAACACCGATAGTTTCAGTGAACACAGGCGGAATTAAAGAAGCTATTATCAGCTCTGAGCTTGGTTATCTTGTACCGGACTATTCAGCAGAAAGTTTTTGTGAACATATCGTGTCACTCAAAGAAAATCAGCAGTTAAGAGTAGGAATAGCTAGGCGTGCTCGTGAATGGGTACAGAAGAATTTTTCTTTAGAAAAAATGGTCAGCTCTACCATGAAAGAGTATTTAAATGAAAAATAAAAGGAGTTTTATTGTTTGGGTGTTCTTTATAAAGAACGAAATTACCAATAGAAAGAGGGATTGGAATGAGCAGGGGGAGTGAAGGGCGGATTGGCAAAATGTCTCTTGCTGTATTGGATATTTCATTCATCCATTTAGGTTATCTAACTGTCTACTGGCTGTCGAATGAGTCGGCTGTTCCTTTTCATTATGTGCAGGCAGCTCCTTGGGTTTCAGCCATAGCCTTTATTATTTTTTATTTATTTGGTTTTTATATGGATTGGCAAAGAAAAAGCTTTCAGCAGATGGCTTGCACGATTTTATTATCACTCGGAATAGTAGCGGTCTTAATAACCATCGCTAATATTGTTTATCCAATGGAAACGTTTTCCACACAATTGATTTTAACTGCTTCGTTGATACACGCTGTTTCAATTCTATTGAGCCGTCTTATTATTTGGCAGGTAATAAGAATGGTTCACGGAAGAAAACGGTTGTTAATCATCGCAGAAGATGAAAAAAACGGCTTATCTTTAGCTGATAAACTACTTTCCCATCACAAAGGATGGTTTATTGTCAGTAAACTTGTCACCTTAAAAGAAAAAGACAAATTAACAGATTGTTTGAAAGAGATCGACGTCGTATTAATCAGTGATTCCATCAATGGAAAGCAAAGAAGTGAGCTGATTAATCTCTGCGCCAAGCAAGAGAAAGAAGTGTTGGTTGTACCCCAGCTCTTTGAAATATTTATTCACGGGTCAGTTCATCAGCAAGTGGATGATATGTTAGTCCTGTCTATTCCTCCTACAAAGCTTAGTGGAGCGAGACGTGCAGTGAAACGGGCTTTCGATTTTGTGGTAGCAGCTATCCTTCTTGTAGCTGTTAGTCCGGTGACTATTTGTTTGTGGGTGCTTATCCCGCTTACATCAAAAGGACCTGCTTTGTTTAAGCAGGAACGGCTTGGAAGGAATGGAAAGCCCTATCAAATTTATAAGTTTAGGAGCATGGTCCAAAATGCAGAAAAAGATACCGGTCCCGTATTGGCAACAGAACGTGATCCCCGAATCACAGCGATTGGCAGATTGATTCGGGCTACACGGCTCGATGAATTGCCTCAATTATACAACGTGCTTAAAGGGGAAATGAGCCTGGTGGGGCCGCGTCCGGAAAGAAAGTTTTTTTACGATCAATTCCAGCAATATTTGCCTGAATATTCAAACAGAATGACTGTGAAGCCTGGATTGACCGGGCTGGCACAAGTCATGGCCAATTATACGACTGCTCCTGAAGATAAGCTACGGTTTGATTTAATGTATATTCGTCATTATTCCTTTGGAAATGACATCAAAATTTTATTCCAAACCATCTGGGTTATCTTCCAGAAAAACAAAGCTGAAGGAGTAGTAGAAACAAACTCTCAGAAGAAAAAGAGATTATTGCAGCTGCTCAGTCAAAATCAGGCTGCCGGCCAGTAAAGGAGAATATATAGCATGAAGATCTTATTCATTACCCATCGAATGCCAAAGGTTCCGGGAAAAGGAGATCAGGTTAGAGCTTTTCAACAAATGAAAAGCCTGGTGAAGAAAGGCCATACGGTTCACTTTTTATTCCAGGAGAAAGACGAGGCACATTGGTGCTGTGCTTCTTCTTTGATAGAAGGAAGCGGCAAAGAGAAACAGAAAATGAAGGTGAAAAATAAGTCTCTTTCAATCATTAGAAGCTTTCTTCTGAAAGGCTATCCCTTAAGTGTGTCGCTCCATTCTTTTCCAGTATTGAAAGCTTTCCTTACAAGCATTACAAGCCAGGTTCACTATGACGTCATCCATATTCAATCGAAAGTTCTCCATAATTTTTCTTCATTGAATATTTCCAATTCAACAGTGGTAGTGGATTACATAGATGCCATCAGTCTTAATCTAGAAAGGCGATACCATTGGGCGAAGAACCCGCTTGAGAAATTAGCGGTTAAAGGGGAGTTGGGCCGGATGAAAAAATATGAAAGCTTTATAAGAGATCAAGGTGTAAAAACCATTATTACTTCCCCGGCTGACAAAGAATTTCTTCATTCAAGGCGGGCCAAACAAGTGAACGTGGTGCCTAATTATATTGATTTATCCTACTTCCACTTGAACCATTCAATTGAGGATAAAAAGAAAGCCTTGGTATTCACAGGGACAATGAATTATGCCCCAAATGTCGATGCAGCCATGAGGCTTGTGAAGGATATTTACCTTCCTTTAAGAGAAAAATTTTCTGATTTGGAATGCTGGCTTGTTGGAGCCTATCCTTCAGCAGATGTACAGAAACTGAGCAAAATCAGCGGTGTAATGGTTACTGGATTTGTAGAGGATATTAGACCGTGGCAATGGAAAGCGGCAGTATACGTTTGTCCCCTTCGCTTTGGAGCGGGGCAGCAAAATAAGATATTGGAGGCAGCTGCTTTAGGGTGTTCCATCGTGATGAGCAACATTACAAATTCCGGCATTGGCTTCACACACAATGAAGAAGCACTGATCTGTGAACAGAATAAAGAATTTGTAGAGCATACTGAACAGTTGCTGATTAATAGAGAGCTGGCAGCCAAATTAGCCGGGCGGGCTAGAGAGTTTGTAGCCCACCGTTTTTCAGAGGAGGTTGTGACGGACCGATTGATTTCCACTTATACAAAAGCAGATAACTATTAAAAAACGGAACGGGGGAACGATGAATGCAGCTAATCTTATTATCCGGTGGGTCGGGAAAACGCTTATGGCCCTTATCAAACGATTCGAGATCAAAACAATTTTTACAGGTGCTTGCTAATGAAGACGGCCATATGGAGTCGATGGTGCAAAGAGTATGGCGGCAGCTTGGTCACGTGGGTTTACAGCAATCAACCATGATTGCTACAAGCAAATCTCAAGTAGATATGATACAAAGTCAATTAGGTTCGCATGTGCCGCTTATTACTGAACCGGAGAGAAGAGACACATTTTCCGCTATTGCTTTAGCAGCTGTATATTTGTATTGCATAAAGGGGGTTAGCTTACAAGAAGTAATTGGTGTACTTCCCGTTGATCCATTTGTTGAGGACCGTTTTTTCCATGAAGTGGAACGGTTGGAAGAAACATTGATAACTTCTGAGGCAGACCTTGCTTTAATAGGTGTAAAGCCGACATTCCCTTCAGAAAAGTATGGTTACATTTTACCTAAAATTGAGGACATTCAACGGGCTTATATGGAAGTAAGCCATTTTAAAGAAAAGCCGTCTGCATTACAAGCAGCTGGCTTAATAGAACAGCACGCTTTATGGAACGCAGGAGTTTTTGCATTTAAGCTTGAATACATTTTATCTATCCTTGAAGAAAAGGGCTTGCCTATCCATTACGAGGAGTTATACAAACAGTATTCGCTTCTGCCAAAAAAGTCATTTGATTATGAAGTCGTTGAAAAAACAAAAAAAATAGTAACGGTTCCTTATAACGGTTATTGGAAAGATCTTGGAACGTGGAATACACTAACAGAAGAAATGTGCACAAATCAAATGGGCGATGGAGTAATCAGTCAAGATTGCACAAATACTCATATGATTAATGAGCTGGGAATACCAGTTACTGTAGTCGGTGTGACGGATCTTATCATTGCAGCGAGTCCCGACGGTATTCTCGTATCGGATAAAAATAAAAGCCCGAGGGTTAAGACATTGCTTGATGGAATTCAGAAGCGGCCAATGTATGAGGAGAGACGCTGGGGTTGGTATCGCGTGCTCGATTATACGAAAGTGGAGGACGAAGCGGAGGTATTAACCAAGCGGGTTTGCATAAAAGCTACCAAGAATTTAAGTTATCAAAAGCATCGTTTTCGCAGTGAAGTCTGGACAATTATTAAAGGAAAAGGAGAATTTGCTTTAAATGGCTTAATTTATTCTGTGAAAGCGGGAGATGTGCTTCATATTCCAGTTGGAGCAGAACATGGGTTGAAGGCAATCACAGATTTGGAATTTATCGAAGTGCAATCAGGTTCTAATTTAGTAGAAGAGGACATATACCGCATTTACATGGACTGGTATGAAGTCGTGCAGCATTGCAATAAAGTAGTAAGTTGAATAAGAAGGCAAAATTGATGCTAGAGAAGAATATGCACATTAGATGGCTGCCTATTATTTTTCTATTTGGAGCAGTTAGTTTCTATTTGCTGATAGGTTTGCGGGGGTGGGGAGAGCCCGACCTTGAACAGACGAATCGTGCATCCCGGGAACAAGTTGTAGAAGTAGAAGATTTTACAACAGATGAAAGAGGAACAGCAGACGATTATTCAAAGGCGATTCAACAGGCCATTGATTTTTGTGTTACATACAAAAAAGAAAAAGTAATGTTTAGAGCAAACAAAAAGTATGTCGTCCAGTCAGGCTTTACTGTCAAAGAAGGCGTGAAACTGGAGTTTGGCCAAAATTCTATATTGGTGGTTAAGGGAAATGAGCGTGTGATAACCGTTGAGAAGGATGCCGTCATTATAAATGGAACCGTGCAAATCGTAGATCCTGATTTTCAGTCGGAAGTTATTTTTTTAAAAGGCACGGACCGCTTCGATGCCACAAATAGGACCCGTATTGAAAACATGGCGATTATCAACAAAAGTGAAAGTTACAAAGGAACGGGTCTTTCTCTTTATGCTAAGGGTCCGTGGCACAACATTAGCTTTGTTCATTTTGAAAATATTTCTATAGTGGGCTTCCAAACAGGCATTCAACTAAAAGCCGAAAATCCTAAAGATGAGACTTACAGTTGGATTAATGCCAATCGTTTTGAAAATGTGTCATTGGATGATTGTGTTTTTGGCATCCGGTTAGTAGGTTCAATCAGCATTCCAAATGAGTGCTCAGGCAATTATTTTACAGGGCTGCAAGTACAACTGACCGAACATACAGAGCAATTCATAAAGGCGGATGGTTCATATAATAAATTTGAGGGCATGGTTTGGGATGTGCAGCGTATCAGGCATTCTGCGCCGCTCGTAGTGCTTACAGCTGAAACAGAAAATAATCAATTAGATCTAAATATAGCAGATGAATGGATCAACGATCGTGGTCAGAAAAATAGTTACTGAGAAAAAAAGTGTCTGTTTATTCCGTCGAAAGAAGTGATAAAATGTTTTACTAAAACTAATGCAAACAACTCAATCCAGGTGCTAAAATTTAAGTAGAATAAAACTTTTCTTTTTCTTGCAAAGGCGAATATCAAATCATAGAAAAAGGCAAACTTATTGAAAAATAAGGACGCAAAGCTTCAGGTCTAAGGGGAAATACGCTATGACGGCTGGGCTGCCGATATTCTAGGAGGATTTTCTTATGAAAGAAGACCAAGTCTCAGTGGACAGGGAATGGATTGTTTTAATAAAAGAAGCAAAAGAGCTAGGAATCTCTCTTCAGGAAGTGAGGGATTTTTTGAAAAGCGGCCGGTTTGAGGGGACAAGTTTTAGGCTTGCCTGAAGATGACTCTAATGGGGGACATTCCGGTGAAGCGGTCAGATCTAAATAAGCAGAAAATAGTTGAATAGAGCCCTAATAAAAACTACAGCATTACGAAAGAAGTTTGACATGCGGGATCAATTGCCTATCGTTATTTCTGAATTTTCTGCTTGTTTGTTAAAGGAAGGCAAGTGAAAAAGCCCCGTTAAAAGAGAACTTATTTATCGGGACTATTAGACTTCTGCCATTTTTGAAACTCAAGAAATTGTTTAAACTGTTCTTTGCTGATCCCGGATTCCATTGCTTCTTTGGCCAGTTCGAGCCATTCAGTATCAATTTCTTTAATAGGATTGTCACCTTCGTCTATTAATTTCTCTACACTCACATTTAATACCGAGGCAACTTTATGCAGAAATTGAATAGAAGGATTTAATTGTATTTGGCGTTCCACTGAAGAGACGTATGATTTTGCTACTCCGGCTCGATTTGCCAATTCAGTCAACGAAAGTCCTTTAGACATTCTAAGCTCACGGATTCTTTCCCCTATAGACATTATGATCACCCTTAAAATATGCTGAAAACCGAATTATACAGATTTATTTTAACATGATACCGCTTAAAAGAACAAAGCCCTTATTAAAAGTAATGGAGCATTTATGATCAGTTACAGCAGGACTGGGCTGAAATTACACAAAAACATGAGAGAAGCGACTCACTCATATTGTTTCCACAACGTACTATCTTCTTATCTGATGCTCATCGGTAAAGGAGCATTTATATGTGAAAAGATGTGTTTGGCAACAGACTGAAACCTTTTGACAGTCAAGGGAAGAACGGCAGTAAATAGCTTGAATGGCTTCTCACACGGGTGAGGGGCTTTTCTTTATGACTAAAAAAGAGTTTGCTGGTAGCTCTCTAGCTCGTACAATCAATTGGACCTGTCTTTGCCACAGGTTAAGACTTTTCCTCGTAAGGATAAAATGTGACATTCTTCCCTTTCATTAGATATATTAGCTAGGGAATAATCAACATTAACAAGTAAAATTTAACTCCTATTACGATTTTGAAGAGTAGGATGGATAGACTTGTCGGCTAACATAAGAGACCGCCTCGTTTTTATTGACTCATCCATTGTTTACCAAAGGTGTATCGTTATGTATAATCAATAACATTGGGTAATGTAAGGAGGAATACTTTTTGAAAAGACTAGCTGTATTTTGTGGATCAAGTAATGGAGCTTCTGATCTTTATATTGAAGGAGCAAAAACTTTAGGAAAAGAGCTTGCTAAGCGCCAAATCGAGCTTGTATACGGAGGCGCAAGTGTAGGAGTAATGGGAGCGGTAGCTGATGCTGTTTTGGAAGCGGGCGGTCATGTCATTGGAGTGATGCCAAGCTTTCTTGATGAAAGAGAAATTTCTCATAAACACTTATCTCAGCTAATTGTTGTTGAATCCATGCATGAGAGAAAGGCTAAGATGGCCGAATTAGCGGACGGATTTATTGCCTTACCGGGCGGACCAGGAACATTAGAGGAATTTTTTGAAATTTTCACATGGGCTCAGTTAGGACTACATCAAAAACCATGCGGCCTTTTGAATATCAATAATTATTACACCCCGCTTGTCACCTTGTTCAATCATATGACAGAAGAACAGTTTTTACAGGAAAAATACCGTTCTATGGCCCTTGTAGACACTGATCCGGCGGGTTTGCTTCATCAGTTTAATACATATCAGCCGCCTTCAGTGAAAACCTATATTACAAAATCTCAAAGCTAACTAAAAATGTTGAAAATCCCATCGTTTGTAGGGGTAGTCACTTAGCCCATAAAGGGCATTAGAAGGCTTTTAAAACTTAATAACTAGCTATAAAAGGGTTTGACCAACAAAGCGCAAGGAATCCCCGCTCAGCCAGCTGCCAGAGATGACTGATAGTTAAAAAGCCCCCTGTTTAATGGGTGATTAGACTGAGAAATGGCGATTAATCGATAACAGGCAAGGATAAAATTGATTCTAGTATAAAGTTGCTAGTTTTTCGGTAACCGACAACAACCTATGGTAGTCTAGATAGCAGAAGCAGGTTATTAAATCTGAAATAAATTAGAGGGAAAACATGAAAAAGGATATGAAGACACGGCAGACTATTCTTAAGGCTGCCCTTGAATGCTTTAGTAAGAATGGTTATGTAAACACGTCTATTAGTGATATTGTCAAGTGTTCTGGTGTAAGCAAGGGTGGCATATACTGGCATTTTAAGAGCAAAGAAGAAATGTTTGTTCAAATGATTGAAGAAGAATACGAACCATGGCTGAATAGTATCCATTCCACTTTATCAACCATATCTGATCCTATTGAAAAACTCAAAAAATATGGGGAAATGTTTTATTCTCAAATTGATATCCCGATTTTTAAATTGATACCAGAGTCATATTGGGGTGAAGTAGGAGAACAGTATCGTGAAAGACTGAATAAATGCTATTCTAAAGATGATGAATTAATCCATTCTATCTTTACAGAAGCGATTAACAAGAAACAAATCAAAGTATCCGATGCAAAAGCATTAACCTGGATTTATATCTCCATGTTAGAAGGCCTTTTTGCAAAGTTATCACTTCGATGGGAAGACAAAGAAGAATTAGTAAAGTATTTTGAACAAGGTATCGATATTTTTTTAGAGGGCCTTACAGTTAACAATGATACAAATTAAAAGCTAAAACCCCAGGCAAAATCGAGAGAACTGGAAAAACATCGTTCAAATGAGAGGGATGAATCCCCAGGCTATTTCAGGTTAAGTATCTTACATAAAGGCTTTTTCATCCTCACGGCTCGATAAGAGTTTGTGAGGTTTTTTGTGGAATTGGACTCTGGTTATTTTTCAATATAACTTCCGATCCATTCCCCATTCATATACCCACTATTTCTGAACATTTAGTCCAATAAGTTTCTTCGTTTTAGTCTTTAGTTTTTTCTATTCTTCCAATTAGAGGGGGAGGAGGTAAAGAATTACCTTACCTATATTTTATTTATAAACTTGTTATTTTGTATAAATAAAGTTGTTTAAAAAGTGCGAGGCATTTTATTCAACAACCGGGTCATTTAATTGAGTAATGAGTTGCAAAAAACATACTTTTTTATAATTGTCTTCTTACTACACAAATGTCATGAATACCAATGCTCGTGATGCCGTTCATGTGATAGGCGGGTTGGCAGTACCCCTATTAGAGCTTATTATTCTAAAAAAGAAGACGCCATCCAAAATACATCGGATAGCGCCTTGATATTTCAAGCAGTTCCATTAAGGGTTCGTCGACCAAAGTCCAGCATGTTTTAATACAACACGTGGATGAAGTTTTAGCTGTGCAACCATTAAGTCTGCTAAATCTTCCGCTTGCATCACTTTTTCTGGATTGCCGTCTGTTAAGTTTAGCTCAACAGCCATATCTGTTGCAACCGTACTTGGCGTTAACGTTGTAACACGAATATTTTTCTTGCGTACTTCAAGCATTAATGACTCACTTAGTCCGATAACTGCAGCTTTTGAAGCCGAGTATGCACTTGTAATGGGTGCCCCTTTTTGACCAGCTGTTGATGAGATATTAATGATGTCGCCTGTGTTTCGCTCCATCATTTCTGGCAATACTGCACGTGTTGTGTAGTATACACCTTTTACGTTGACATCGATGATATTTGTCCATTCTTCAGGCGTTAAGTCCATAAAGTTACCGAATTTTGAAATGCCGGCATTGTTCACTAAAATATCGATTGCCCCAAGTTCGCCACGAATTGATTCAACCGCTGTGGTAATAGAGTCTAAATCCGCTACATTTGCCGCAGCGATTGCTACCTTCACATCATACTGTTTAAGTTCCTCTGCTACTTGTTGTAAATTTTCAAGCGTACGCCCAATAAGACCTACGTGAATGCCTTCTTGTGCAAAAGCTACTGCTGTTGCACGTCCTATTCCGCGCCCTGCTCCTGTAATTAACGCCACTTTTCCTGCGATTGATTGCATGTTTTTCGCTCCTTTAAATGAGATAGTTTTATTTTAGACGAAATAAAATGTATTAAACTAAAACATTTTAATAATTAAGTAAGGTGAATTTGTTAAAATTGTTCTGGTGATATAATTAATAGTGCTGTTTTACTCATAAATGTTTGCCGTCTAAAATAGATAAAGATTTGTCTTTAAGACTAACTTCATTCTACTTACGGTTTTCTACATTGTAAAGAATGCACTTTTTTGTGCGGAGGTTACCAAAAGGTTACTTACTTATATGAAAGGGAGTTAGCTCTATGTCGGATAAATTAAGAGAAGAGATAAGAGAGAGAATATTAAATCATGATTATCATTGTGAAAAAGAACTTACCTTATCGATTATTAGTGGGAAATGGAAAGTTGTTATTTTGTGGCATTTAGGTGTAGAAGGACCACATCGCTTCAGCGAACTTCAAAGACTTTTTCCGAAAATATCTCATAAGATATTAACAAACCAATTGCGTGAACTGATGGAAGATGGCATTGTTCATAGAGAAGTGTTTCCGGAAACTCCTCCGAAAGTCGAATATTCAATGACTGAACTAGGGATGACGTTATTACCAATTGTTGAGATGATGTATGAATGGGGAAAAAAGAGAATGGATCAAATTAAAGAAGAAAACGACGATTTTGCATAAGAAAAATAACGGGATTATTTTCAATGATCTAAATTGCCTGTGCTGTTAGCAAAAGTTATATTGAATATAAAAAGGATATTTTGTTGTATGAAAAATCTCGGACTTATTCTTTACTTATGTTAAAAAAGCAGAAAGAGAAAGAAGTTTTATCTTGTTTCATAATCGGGCGCTATTGTTGAATAAAACTTAGTCTTTTAAACGACTTTATTGTTATATTTTTTAGTGTAGTAAAGTATCTTACATCAAAAATTAAACAATTATATTTTTAACCCCGTTCTAAATTTAGAACGGGGTTATCCTTGTTTGAGCTTTTAAAATTAAATAACTTTATTGTCATTTTACAGCTTCACCCCTTCATATATGGTTTGTCTAAAGGGGTCTTTTTTTATGGTTAAAAGGAAAAGAACATCGATATTGATAAGCTGGTTAAGGAACATTTGGCTAAATAATGAATTGTTCCGTTAAAAGGCCATTTAATGGAATAACAAAAAAGAACTCAATTTATCTATTTTAATACAGAGGAAGTGGACTTTTACTATTGAAATTACCTTGATGTTGTATCTGTGAATTTCCTGGCGATACCCCTTATAAGGTGTTTAGAAATATTTCATATATATTTTAGAAAGTTTTAAGATTTATGTGATATAGTTCTGTTAATTTCTTAAAAAAATGAGCTGCTTTAATTTGGATAGTGTGGCTTATAAAAGGATCTTGAATGCTAAGAATAGGAATGATCTGTCAAAAACTTATAATAGAGCGAGTGAAAGAAATGTCAATTAAAATGAGGTTTCTGTTGTCTTATGTTGGGGTGATCCTTTTTTCTATCACTTTGTTTTTGGCAGCTGGTTTTTTAATCATTTTTGCCATAACAGGTGATGTAAACTCTATAGAGCATCTTTACAAAAAAACGTATGTACAAAAACCTCTGACAACAGTAGAAGAAAGTGTGTTTCTCGATTTAAAGCTGTTTGCTAAAAATAATCCTGAACAGCTCCTCAAGGAAAAGGAGCTTAAGAAAATGGAGAAGAAAGATATTGAGATGGTTGTTAGAAAGGGCACAAAGGTCGAGTATGCTTCGCCTTCTCTAGACAAACAGGCCCTGGTTCAATCCCTTCCCGGCTTTGAAGAAACAAACATCAATACGCGAGATACGATTAAAATCAACGATTATTTTTTTACTTATGTAAAGTTTGATTTTTATTTTCCGGATAAAAGTAAAGGGAGCATTTTTGTATTGAAGAAGGCAAGTTCCTATGCTGAGCTCATTCGAGAGCTGTTTCCCATCCTATCTGGCATTTTGCTATTGCTGCTTATCATAGTCATTGGTATGTTGAACTATTTGGTTTCACAAAGTATTATTAAGCCTATTTCTATTCTTAAAGAAGGTGCTGAAAGAATAAAGTCAGGAGATTTAGATTTTGAAATAAAGGCGATTTCAAGTGATGAAATTGGACAATTAAATCGAGCATTTGAGAAAATGAGAATAAAACTAAAAGAATCTATAAACCTCCAGCTTCAGTATGAGGAAAACCGCAAAGAGCTTCTTTCCAATATTTCACATGATTTGAAGACACCGATTACTTCGATTATTGGATATGTAGAGGGGATTAAAGATGGTGTAGCAAATACCCCTGAGAAAATGGAGAAATATTTATCGACTGTGCATTCAAAAGCTATAGACATGGATTCATTGATTGATGAGCTGTTTTTATTTTCCAAGCTGGATTTAAAAAAAGAACCATTCAATTTTGAAACCGTCGAGCTGGATAGATATATGACAGACTACGTAGAAGAACTCTATTTGGATTTACACCAACAAAAAATTGACATGGACCTTCACTTTTTGAATAAACCGATCTACGTGATAGTGGATAGAGAGAAATTAAAACGAGTATTAGCCAACTTAATAAACAATTGTGTGAAATATATGGACAAGGACCAAAAGAACATTTCTATTGCGCTAAATGAACGATTAGAGGATGTAGTTGTACAAGTAACAGATAATGGACAAGGTATAGAACCTTCTGCTTTGCCACATATTTTTGAACGTTTTTACCGTGCAGAACAATCAAGAAATTCCCAGACAGGCGGAAGCGGTTTGGGACTTGCGATTGCCAAACAAATTATTGTGGAGCATGGAGGGGAGATCTGGGCCACAAGCGAGATAGGCAAAGGTACAACTTTATTTTTCTCTCTAAAGAAAGGTGAACAAATGTGAAGGAAATATTACTTATTGAAGATGATATTAGCATTGCAGAACTGCAAAGAGATTATTTAGAAATCAATGATTTCCATGTCGATATTCAACATGCTGGTGATGTAGGGCTTCAACGTGCACTGAGAGGAAACTATGATTTAATCATCCTAGATATTATGCTCCCAGGATTAAACGGATTTGAAATATGCAAACAAATACGCGTTGAAAAAAACATCCCTATTTTGTTTGTATCCGCCAAAAAGGAAGATATCGATAAAATTCGAGGTCTTGGTTTAGGAGCAGATGATTATATTACTAAGCCTTTTAGTCCGAGTGAGCTGGTTGCTAGAGTGAAAGCACATTTAGCGCGCTATGAACGTTTAGCAGGGAACCAAACTCATTCAAATACAATTTTCGTTCACGGAATATCGATTGATAAGTCAGCGCGTAGAGTTCATATTAACGGAGAAGGTGTTCCCTTCACAACAAAAGAATTCGATTTGCTTGTATTTCTTGTGATGCATCCAAATCAAGTATTGAACAAAGAACAGCTTTATGAAAATATATGGGGATTAGAATCGGCAGCAGATGTTTCAACTGTGACCGTTCATATCAAGAAAATACGAGGGAAAATTGAAAGAGATCCTGCCCACCCGAAATTCTTGGAAACCGTTTGGGGAGCCGGGTATCGATTTAATGTTTAATTAAATAGGGCATGTTAGGAACCGTTACAAAAGTGACGGTTTTTTTATTAATTTTAAGAAACTTTCTTAAAAAGTTTATCTTTTTTAAGAAATTATTTAGATGGAGTTCAAAATTAAGCTTTAACATTATTTAAGCAATCACACTAAAGGTAGGTGAAATTTTCATGTGGAGGGGGCTAACCATAGTCATTGGATGTTTTTTCATTCTTCAGGGATGTGTTTCTGATAATGAGGGAGATCCAAAGAAACAGGAAAAACAAATAAAAGGAGAAATAGATGTGAATGAACAACTAATTCAAGCTGCAGAACGCAAAGAAGCGGATGCCATAAGAAGATTGATCAAGAAAGGTGTCGATATTAATCTGCAGGACTCAGAAGGACGAACTGCGACAATGATAGCCACTTATAACAATGATGTTGAAACCGCTAAAGTCTTGATTAAAGCGGGAGCGGATGTCAACATACAGGACGACATGAACAACAATCCTTTTTTATATGCGGGTGCAGAGGGATATATTGAAATTCTAAAGCTTACGATTGCAGCTGGTGCTGACCCAACGATTACAAACCGGTATGGAGGAACTGCTTTAATCCCTGCCTCTGAGCATGGATATGTGGATGTAGTCAAGGAACTTCTTACTAAAACGGATATAGATGTTAATCATGTAAACAATCTAGGTTGGACTGCATTAATGGAAGCTATTGTGTTGAATAATGGAGATAAAAAACAACAGCAAACTATACAACTGCTCATCGATCATGGGGCGGATGTGAATATTCCAGATAAAAATAATGTGACTCCATTAGAGCATGCACGAAAGAATGGATTTAAAGAGATTGAGAGCATTTTGTTAAAAGCAGGAGCAGAATAACCGGATTGTAAAAGACTCTACCAATGAAATCAGATTCCTTTATTAGATTTAATAAGGATTATAATCAAAATTATAGAATGAGGAGATGAAACAATGAACCAAACAGCAAAAAGATTATCGCCTTTACTACTCGGATTAACTTTAGCTTTAGCAGGATGCAATACGAATGCACAGGCCGGTGAAAGTGAACAAAAACAAGAAACAAAAACAGAACAAACGAACGCGAATAAATTCCATAGTTCAAATAAAGAGAAACAATCCGAAAATAAACTGACTAAAGGCCAGAAAATGGCTAACATTCTTAGCCGTACAAATTGGCAAGGGACAAGAGTGTATGACAAAAAGAATAATGACTTAACAAAAGAGAATGCAAACTTCATTGGTCTTGCAAAATATGATGCGAAGTCAGGAAGGTATGAATTTTTTAATGCTCAGACAGGTGAAAGTCGTGGTGATACAGGAACGTTCTTTATCACCAACGATGGGAAGAAGAGAATATTGATTTCAGAATCAATGAATTACCAAGCTGTTGTTGACATGACAAAACTAAATAAAGATGTCTTTACTTATAAAAGAATGGGAAAAGATGCTAATGGCAACGATGTAGAAGTATTTGTTGAACATGTGCCATATAAAGAAAAAGAGCTGGATTTTACCGATCCGGACAAGCAGTTAGACACTACTACAGGAGATATTGTTAAAGACGTTGATGGAGATAATATTTTAGGCAGCACTCTTTGGAACGGAACAAAGGTATTAGATGAAGACGGCAATGAGGTAACAAAGTATAATTCGATGTTTATAAGCCTGGCAAAATTTGATGACAAGACGAATAAATATGAGTTTTTCAATGCTAAAACAGGCAAAAGCCGTGGTGATTATGGCTACTTCGATATTGTACACGAAAATAAAATAAGAGCCCATGCTTCGATTGGAAATAATAAATATGGTGTCGCTCTTGAACTTACCGAACTTAATAATAATAAATTTACGTATAAAAGAACGGGTAAAGACAAAGACGGCAAGGACATAACTGTATTCGTGGAACATGAACCTTATAAAGGTGACCTTAAACCAAAATTTACCAAATAATGTAAAAAGGGCTTGACATGCAACTGAAAAGAAGATGGATTTCTCTGTTACTGGACGCTGTTTTTTGAATAAAACTTAAATTCTTAAACGAATGTATGGTTATATTTTTTAGTGTAGTGACGTACATCAAAATTAAACAACTAAACTTTCCCCCCGTCCGAAGCTGTGGACGGGGGGATCATTATTTAAATTTCTTAAAATTTACTAACTTTATTGTCCTTTCATGCTTGTTTTATAAGTATTCGTCGTTATTTATTTTTCTGAAATTTCAAAAAAATAAATTGACTTTCGATCAATGGGTGCATTAAAATAATTACAGACCGGTCGTTCGGTTTGTAAAAAATATTGAATGAACAGAGGTGGTAGTAGGAGTGACTCATCCTATACATTATAGCTTTTAGGAGAGAAGCCCTCTAAATTTTAAAGGCTAGATATCTCATTATTAAAATGAAAAGGGGAAAGACAAAATGGCAAGAGTAATTAAAAGTACCACACCTAAAAAGGATGGCTTTAGAATGCCAGGAGAGTTTGAGGAACATAAGGGGTCAATTATCATATGGCCGGAAAAAGGTTTTGCGTTCAGAAACGGAGGCAAGCCTGCACAGGAAGTGTGCGTGATGGTTGCAAATACAATTGCTGAGTATGAGGAAATGACAGTCATCTGCTCTGCAGCGCAATATGAAAATGCAAGAGCAAGATTGTCAGAAAAAGTGCGTGTGATTGAAATGTCAACAAACGAATCATGGGCCCAAGATAAAGGAGCTTTTTATGTGATTAACGATGAGGGGGAAATAAGAGGGGTTCAGTTTGGTTTTAATGCGTATGGAGGTTTAAATGAGGGGCTTTACTTTCCTTGGGATTTAGATAAGCAATTTGCACAAAAACTATTTGAGCTTGAAAATATAGATTCCTATGATGCAAGGCATTTTATTCTTGAGGGCGGGGCTACACAAGTAGACGGAGAAGGCACGATTATTTTGACAGAACAATGCAATCTGAATCCAAACCGAAACGGTAATATGTCTAAAGAAGAAGTGGAAAGAAATTGCAAAGAATACCTCGGTTTGGATAAAGTCATTTGGATTAAAAGAGGGATGCTATACGATGAAACAGATGGTCACATTGATGACATTTGTTTTTTTGTTAAGCCAGGAGTGATTGCTCTTTCATGGGTTGATGATGAAAGTCATCCGCAATATCCAGTATTTAAAGAGGCGTATGAGACTTTAAGTAAGGAGACAGATGCAAAAGGCAGGAACTTCGAGATTCATAAAATACACATACCGGAAATTATTTATATTACAGAAGAAGAAAACAGAGGCTTTGATGTAGTCGCGGATGCGGCACCTCGTGAGTCCAATCAGCCATTAGCTGTAACTTATATTAATGGATGTTTTATTAATGGGGCATTTTTAGTACCACAATTTAATGATCCGCGGGATCAAGAGGCGATAAAAAAATATCAAGAAATGATGCCGGACAGAAAAATAATTGGTCTCCCGACAAAAGAGTGGTCTCTAAGTGGCGGCAATATTCATTGCATGACTCTAGCTCAGCCTAAACCATAAACATTTAAAAGGAAAAAAGGTTATAGACTAAGTAAAGATGGAGGATGCAGCTCTGGTGTCTTAATTGGGTCATCTGTATATCTATAAAGAATTCTTTTGTTTCTCTTTTTTAAAAAGGAAGCGTTTCCATTAAAGGTTGAATCTCAATTTCTATGTGATTACTCAAAAAGAGTTGCAGGGGTGGCGCAAGGTATTTTTATCCGCCATGTTCAGGTTCGATCGTTATGAAATGACAAAGCATCAACAAATGAGCGATTTTTATGAAGCTGTTTATGTAATAGATAAAAGAATATAACTATTCAATTACCGTTGTATACTATTCGAATCTTAAAATTAAAGCCATACACCGGGAGGAATGAGTGTGGATAGTGCCATAAAAAAAATGAATACGGATGTTAATGAAGGTCAATTAAAACGCACATTAAAATTAAGGCACGTTATTTTTATTGGGCTGGCGTATATGGCTCCACTGGCCGTTTTTGATACCTTTGGGATTGTGTCTGACATAACAAACGGACATGTTCCAGCAGCTTATGTATTAATTACGATTGCGGTGCTATTCACTGCCTACAGCTATGGTCGAATGGTTAAAGTCTATCCCACATCAGGATCCGCTTACACCTATACGAGAAAGACAATGAACTCTTATCTAGGTTTTTTAGTCGGCTGGGTCGCCTTGCTAGATTATCTCTTTTTGCCTATGATTAACGCGCTGCTTTCTAGCATCTATCTTTCAGCGGCATTTCCGAATGTGCCACCGTGGATATGGATTTTTGCTACCATTGTCATTACTACGGGACTGAATCTTGCTGATATTAAGCTGGCCGTTCTCGTCAACTATTTTATGGTTATTATTGAATTTCTTGTTGCGATTCTTTTTGTGGTCTTTACTATTCGTGGGATTATAAATACTGAGGATGGAAAGTTATTCTCTGCTATGCCGTTCTTCAGTGGAGACATGTCCTTTTCTAACATTTTTGCAGGAGCATCCGTACTGGCACTATCATTCCTAGGATTCGATGCAGTCACGACGTTGTCAGAGGAAACAGTTGAACCTAAAAAAAACATACCTAAGGCGATCTTCATTATTGCTTTTGTGGCGGGTCTCTTTTTTATCGCAGTAACTTATTTTATGCAGACTTTGTTTCCTGACATTTCTGTTATAGAAAACATAGCTGGCGCCTCTCCAGAAATCGCCAAGTATATCGGTGGCGCTCTCTTTCAGGCTATATTTATCGCTGGTTATCTCATCGCCGTCCTCGCCTGTGGATTAACTCAACAAATGAGTGCTTCTCGCTTATTATATGCGATGGGTCGGGATGGTGTTTTACCGAAAAGGTTTTTCGGTTACATCCACCCACGTACAGGAGTTCCCATTTTAAATATTTTATTAATCGGAGTATTAGCATGCTCGGCTATGTTTTTAGATTTGGCAAGGGCAGCCTCCCTTATTAACTTTGGCGCCTTTATCGCTTTTTCTTTTGTTAACTTATCTGTTATCATGTTTTTCCTCAAATACGAGAAAAGTAAAAGAAATACACTAAAGTCGATTATCGCCTCAATTATTTTACCGCTAATAGGGTTGGGATTCAATTTGTATTTATGGTTTGAACTTGATTTTGCCGCTAAAGTAGTAGGGTTTGTATGGGCTGCCATTGGCATATTGTATCTGTTGCGTGTCACTAACTTTTTTAGGGTCCAGCCTCCCCAATTTAATGAAGAGAAATGAAAAAGAAATTTATCAGACAAACGTTTGAGTCTAATGGGCCTTTTTCTGTAAATAGAAAAAGGCCCATTAGTTTTTTTGTTTGATTTATCATTTCATTTTAAGTAATTTCAAAAGGAGGGAATGAATAACGAGAGAACAATAGATCAGTAAATCGAATGGTACGGCAATTTCTGTTGGAGATAGTACACAATGCGCTCCTTGGAGAAATTTCGCTATATTTTATAGAGGGTTTAGTAGATGATTATTCCGAGATTCGATAAAACCATAGCTAAAAAAGAGGCGGCCTGCCCCCTATATACCTAGCAGGGGCAGACAGTTGAAATTGATAAAATACAAGTGTTTCTCTAAATAAGAGTTAAATTTTACTCAGATCGATTCCCAGTCGTTTGATTTTTTGATAAAGAAGGGGACGGGAGATCTTTAATACCTGAGCAGCTTTTGTACGATTCCCATTGCATTTTTTTAGCACTTGGATGATCGCCTCTTTTTCAGCTCGTTTCTTTACCTCTTCAAGCGGCTTTTCTGCTGATTGAGGGATGAGAGGTTCTTGGCGGCTTGATAAATTCTCTTCGATAAACGATTCGAAATGTTGAGCATCGAGCTGATGAGTGTTTGTATCTATACTGTTCATTGCTCTTTCTAAAGTATTCTGCAGTTCTCTCACATTACCAGGCCAATCGTATTGCTGTAGGATATCGAGCACTTCACTGGAAGCCGATTCAACATTACGAGAGAGAAAGTGATTGAGATTTTCAATACAGAGCTGCACAAGTGCGGGAATATCTTCTTTTCTCTCTCTTAATGGCGGGATGCGAATGTGGAAAACATTAAGTCGATAAAATAGATCTTCTCTAAATTTCCCCTTTTTAATTAAGTCTCTTAAGTCTTGATTCGTAGCACATAGAATCCTTGTATCAATAGGGATGCTATGTTTTCCGCCAATTCTGTCAATTTCTTTTTCTTGTAATGTCCGCAAAATCTTCGGCTGCAGTGCAAGAGGCATTTGGTTAATTTCATCTAAAAACAATGTTCCCTTACTGGCTAGTTGAAATTTCCCCATTTTCCCACCTTTTCGAGCGTTTGTAAACGATCCCTCTTCATAGCCGAACAGCTCTGATTCAAACAGCTCTAATGGAATAGCAGAGCAATTCAAGCTAACAAAATGACCCTGACTCCTTTTGCTTAATGCGTGAATCGAATGAGCAACCAATTCTTTTCCGGTTCCCGTTTCGCCAGTGATCAATACAGTTGAATTTGAATGGGCGGCATTCACAATCTCCTTGCGAAGCTTCTTCATTTGAGGGCTGTCGCCAACAATATTTTCAATGGAGTACTTATTTCCTTTTAGTCGTTTTTGTTCTTGCTTGAAAAAGCTAAGTTCAGTAGGGAGACTATCAATTTTTTTAATGAAGTTTTTCAATAGTTGATAATTATCAAACAGATCATATTCTACTACGCCAGCAAACCTGTCTCCCTCGTAATAGGGGAAGCGGCTGCTTACAATTGTTGTATGTTTCAAGAAATAAAAATCAGCAATCGAGGGTTCTCTCATTTGAACGGCCTGGTGAATTTTTGAAGTAGGAATGACATCAAGAATGTGCTTTCCGATAACTTGATCACGGTTAATTCCTACGTCTTCGGCTAAGCGCTTTGTCATAAACATGATTCTTGCTTGATCATCTACAATAACTAATCCTTCAATTTGTTCCATAATAGTTAAGCAAGTTTCCAATGTTAACATGTACATAATCTCCTGAAAAATAGTGACCTTCTTCCACATATTTATCATAACAAATAATCAAGTAAAGAATAAACTTAGGATAATTTCTCTATATCTTTATTTGAATCTAAATACTCTGCCTCGTTAAAGTTCATGTGGGGCGGCTGTTTTGTAAAGAATTTTGTTAGGTAAAGAAGGTAGGCGACCCCGGCTGCCACCCATATAGAACCTAAGCTAAGGGCATTTTTACTCAAATTCGCCAAAATCCATATATTAAAACCAGCCCCGGTTAAGGGAAGAGCTAAATATAATAGAAAGTTTTTTATACCGCGGCGCTTTTCTTTAATAAAGTAATGAGCAATAACAGATAAATTAACAAATGTAAAGGCAAGCAAGGCTCCGAAATTTACTAACGAAAAGGCTGTTTCTAAATCTATGAAAAAACCTAATAAGCATATTACGGCGATAATTAAAACATTTCGCAGCGGTGTCATAAGTTTCGGATGAATGTAACCAAATATTTTTTTCGGAAGAACGCCATCTCGCCCCATAACGTACAGAAGACGGGCACCACTTGCATGTGAAGTTAAGGACATTCCGATAGAAGCGATAATAAAACCTGCGGTGAAAAAAGAAGTGAGCAATGCACTGCCTAGAAAATAAACAATTTCATAGCCTCCTGCTTCGGGATCTTTAAATGAATCAAAATCGGGATGTACCATATGAAGTAAGTAAGATAATCCGATAAACATGGCACCTCCTATTAAAGCGATAAGAAGAATGGCTCTCGGTACGGTTTTTCTTGGGTTGACCGTTTCTTCTGTAAACGTTGTGACTGCATCAAAACCAAGAAAGGAGGTACAAACGATAGAGGCACCCGCCAGCACGAGGGAAAATGAGTGTTCAGGATTGTAAAATGGAAGGGTAGAAAATAGCTCTCCCGCCCCCATGCCGGTTTGGATTCTTTGAATCGCAAATCCAGCAAAAAAGGCTACGACTAAAAATTGGAATAAAACCACTAAAGTATTAACTTTAGCATTTAATTTCACTCCAAACATGTTAACAATCGTAACCGTACCAAGCAGCAGTAACATACCTGCCCATAAAGGAATTTGCGGAAAGGTTGCATGAATAAAGATACCCGAGGCTAATATGTTTAATACCGGCAGGAAAATATAGTCTGTTAAAACAGCCCAGCCAACTAGAAAACCGACACTCGGATTAATTGTTTTAGAAGCATACGTATAAGCGGAACCAGACGAAGGGAAGGCTTTTACCATTTTTCCGTAACTATAGGCAGTAAATAAAACCATGATAAGCGCTACTAAATAGGCAGCCGCCGCTCTTCCTTGTGTCCCTTGAGCAACGATACCATAGGGAGAAAATACGGCCATCGGGGACATATAGGCTAATCCCATAAACACCAAGGGAAAAAGAGTTAACGTTCGATTTAATTGTGGTGCAGCATGACTCTTTGTATTTTTGACATGATCCATGTTATAGCCTCCTCGTAGTTTATTGAAATATTTTTGGCTATTCAGACTAATTTTAGTGTTTTTCAGCCCCTATAGCCTTGGGACTTAAAAAGTTGATATATGTTTGATAAAAATGTGTATCTTTAACGGGTATATTGCTTCATCACTTTAAGCAACTTTTCGTGATCAATGGCATAAGCTTTCTTTCCAAAGGGTTTCACTAAAGACATTGTTTTGGCTGCGATCATCGCATTAATGACTGATTCATCAACAGATTGACAGACGGCTTCATAAATAGGATCAAAACTCTCATCGTTGACAAAGGTCATTGTCAATTTGTCTTCTGAAAGTTGGGGGATATCCATTTCATTTGCTGTTGAAAAGGCCAGGAAAATATCACCGGAATTGTTTCCGCCAGGGCTTCCGCTCCTGCCAATCCCAATCGCCGCCCGCTTTGCAAGGCGCTTAAGCTGATGGGGAAGCATCGGAATATCTGTCCCGATAATAACGATGATGGAGCCTTGCTCTTTAGAAAGGATTTTATGCTCAGTTAAATGTTTTCCAACAGGTACACCTAAAACGGTAAGCCAGTCGCGGATACCATAGTTTGCTTGAACTAACACTCCCACATGATGCTGTTCGCCATTTAGTTCAACTATGCGGGATGATGTACCCGTTCCGCCTTTAAATTCATAACAAATCATGCCAGTTCCTCCACCAACATTGCCTTCAGCGATGGCCCCGGACTTTGCTGAATGGATAGCTGATAGGACATGTTCCTCTTTGATATGCTGGCCATTAATGTCGTTTAACAATCCATCATATGTTTCTGCAATAACTGGCATTGCCCAAAGGTGATGCTCACTGAACTGTTCTTTATACTTCTCAATCATCCATTTGGTTGTGGCATGATGAGCCATGCCGACAGAATGTGTATTCGTAAGACAGATCGGGCTTAAGAAATAGCCGCCGTCATTTACCCAATGCATTCCTGTCATTTCGCCATTTCCATTTAAGCTGTATGTGCCGGCCCAAATAGGCTGCATCTTTTCCTTTGTTCCTCGCGGCAAAATAGCCGTTACGCCCGTACGGATCGGGCCCTCCCCAATTACAACAGGACCTTCTCCTTCTATAATCGTTGTATAGCCGACCTTAACACCTGGAACATCGGTAATCGCATTAAAGTGCCCCGGCACACCAGGAAAATCTAATCCAATATCACGTGCTCGTTTTCTCGCGGACATATGTATTCCTCCTGTCTAGCAGATTATTTGGCATGTATAAAAAGTTTTTGTGCTCCTCTACACCTTTAAGTTAGGGGAGGGAGACTTTAAAACATTCACAAAAAGTATTGCTAATGCACAAAACAAAGGAAAAGAAAAATGACGGCAATTCATTAAACCCTCCTTTCAGACAGTATTAACTAAAATTTTTAGTGCCATATAGTGCGGCCTTCATACATTTAAGATGACAAGGCAATGATCGCCAGCTATCAATCTTTTCTCTTAAATGAGTTAAAGCAAGAATCATTCCACGCAATGAATGATTCAAATTCCCTTTTAAATCAAGGTGTTTCTACTAACTGAAAAATGCCATATAAAAGTAATGTTAGTTTAAACTTACATCTATGGACCTTTAATCATACGAATATGGGGCCTTTCATTCTATCAACCATACTGTCAGTTTAAACATACAGTGTAATGACAAACTTTCATAAAATGCTTTCAATGAACCTACTTGAAGAAGGTTCTTCAGTAACTTATCTCTTGCTCCATATCGAAAGTAAAGTTGTAGCTTCTTCCGTATGTAAATTATGAACGCTTGAGAGCGGAGAGGTTGGCGTCATTTGGACAAGAGTAAACTGAAAAGTATGTCTGGAAAGGGTTAGTGAACATGCCGGCATCGTTTTGTGGTAATATGTAGAAAAGTGAATATTTTTTGAATAGGTGCTGTGCGTATATTAAAGATGGACAGCTTAAAAGGGAAGCTTGGTGAAAATCCAACACGGTTCCCGCCACTGTAAATTCAGAGCAACCTGCATAACGTCACTGCTTTTATAAAAGAAAAAGTGGGAAGGCGCGGGTTGTGTAGAAGATAAGTCAGGAAACCTGCCTATTTAAAGAGCACAGATGGACCTACGGGATATAGGGAGGTGTTTACGGAAAGAAGATAATGGCTGGGTTTTATATAAGGGCATGCACTCTTTTTTTGTAAGCATTTAAACTATACAGGTTTAAATGCTTTTTTATTGCTGCTTTTTTGGGTCACTGTAAGAGAACATTCATATGAATAGCCAGGAATACTTTTAGTTAAAGGAGAGGAATGGAAAATGACTATTTTAACAGATCTACAGCAACGAAGAGCGATCCGTAATTATGATGGGCGCGAAGTAGAGGATGAAAAAATCTTTAAGCTATTAGAAGCAGCTACATGGGCACCCAACGATAGAATGAGAGAGCCGTGGACATTTTATGTCGTAAAAGGGGAAGCCAAGAGCAGGTATAACCAACTAGCAGAAGATTACTTAAAAGAGCGATTTCCTACAAAGCCCAATCTCATTGAAAGCTCTTTAAAGGTCGTTCAGAATACGCCACTACATATTATTGTAACGAGCGATGTTATTCCTGATGATGAAGACGCCACAAAAGACAACGAGTTTGCGGTCTGTTGTGCGATCCATTCGATGTGGCTGGCGGCTCATGAGTTAGGGCTAGGTTTTGTATGGCGGACGCGGGGCGTAGGACTTGTACATGACGAACGACTTTATCGATTTATCGGATCCCCGGAGCATAAAAAGGTAGTGGGTAATTTATTTATTGGCTATCCAGATCCTGAGTCATTAAAGAAAGTAAAAGTGCCCATTCGCACATCATTCGAAGACAAAACAATTTGGATGGGGACAAGTCAATAATAAGGGTTTCAATTGGGTTGCTTTTTTATGATCTTGATGTGGATCGTTAAACCTTTGATTAACGGATAAAGGGACGGATATAAAAGACGCGAAAAAGAAGGCTATTTTTAAATCTGTTTGAACGATGAAAGAGTCTTCTTTTACTTTAAAAAAGCATTTCTATCCTCTTCAATGGTTAGAAATGCTTTTTTATAAAGGGCATTTCAGAAAATGTACAGTTTTTATATGTGGATCAAGCCTTGATAGTAATTTACGTTATCCGGAATAAAAAGCTGAGGAGCTTATAACCCTTTGTTTTTTATATAACCTAAGCAAATACAAAAAGAAGGAGCATTGGATAGATGAATAGTATAAGCACATCTTTAGGACGTAACTACATTGACTTATGGAAAGAAAATATGAAAGAGTGGGACGGAACGCTTTCTAACCGAATGATAAATGATGAAGCGGAAGATGCCTTTTGGAACGCTTTTTTGGAAAAAAAGCAGCAAAATGGCACAGTCGATACAAATGCTTATGCACACATCATCCGAGAAGAGCTGTTGAAGCTGCTCCATGAAAGTGATCATGTACTGGAGATTGGGCCCGGCTGGGGTAATTATACATTCTGTGTGTCTGAACATGTCAAACAGCTTACATGCGTTGATATTTCCCAAAGCATTATCGATTTTTTAAAACATAAAACCGAAAAGATGCAATTAAACAATATAAGCTTTATACATGAAAAATGGGAACAGCTCAACATTAAGCAAACGTGTGATGTAGTGTTTGGAATAAACTGTTATTATCGCATCCGCGATATCGATAAAGCTTTACTTAAAATGAATCAGGCTGCCTCTCGGCTTGTTATAGCGGGTATGACAAGCGGTCCAGAAAAGCCTCACTATATAGATTTACATAGAGAACACGGTTATTCCATAAAGTTTAGAAGCAGGGATTATATTGATTTGCAAAATATTCTGTATCAGCTTGGAATTATGGCCAATTGTAGAATTATTGAGATCCCGCGCGTGAGTATATATGAATCGTTTGAAGCTCTTATACGTGATAACGTCAGCAAAATTCTAACAAGAGACTATAATCAACAAGAAGTTGAGCAAGCGCTAAGCCGATACGTAGTAGAGAAAAATGGGCAATATGAATATTCCTATACCATTCATGCGGCGCTGCTTTATTGGAAGCCGGTAAACATTTGATGGGGTGTGTATCCTGGAAAATAAATCCATTTATCATACGGATGTGCCATGCTTCAATCAAGCGGTTATTTTGGTTTCTCGTTGGCCAAAATCTTAATTTGGGTAAATCAGTAATAATCGTTTACGTTTTGATCAGTCAGCGTTTTATTCACTTCAAAGTGTGGGCAAAATAATTAAACAGGCATAAATACATGATCGGCTAGCCACGATAGGCAGGAGATCTTTTTACATAGGGAATCATGATAAGGCAAATAGTGAATAGGCAAGGCTTTGCTTCATACATTCTCCAAGGGAGACGCATTTTCGTATTTCTTCTCGTATCTTTATGGTACAATCATGGGGTACCTCCGGTATGTATCATGGACACATTTGTAAGTATGAAAAATTTTAAAGATAAGCTGGTGATACTTATATGAACCATTCTGAAGAGACGAAAACAACTCATAGATCAACAAAAGAAAAAGATCAGCTAATTACCCGGTTAAAAAGAATAGAGGGACAAGTGCGCGGCATTCAAAATATGATTGAAAACGACCGATATTGTGTAGATATTCTTACTCAAATTTCAGCTATTAATGCAGCGATGAATAAGGTTGGTCTGCATTTATTAGAAAGGCACACCCAGCATTGTGTAGCGGATGCTATAAGAGATGGGGATGAAGAAGAAGCGATTCAAGAATTGATGGAAGTATTTAAACGATTCTCTAAATCTTTATAGTAAAAAGCCAGCTTTCAGTAGTTGGTTTTTTTTCTTGGGCAGATGTATACGAGGAGAGGGAATAGCGAAGAGATAAATAAGCGAACATTTTAGTAGTTTTTTTACACAGGGAGAGGGTATTACATCAAAAGAATGGATACTGCTTCCTCGTATAAAAGACAAATAAACCATAAGGAGAAGAAAGAGTGATCCAGTGACTTACACATACTACATAAAAGAAGAAAAAGAGCGAGACGAATAAGAAAATTATTTTCAGGGAAAATTATTGTAGCGATCCGTTTGTACCGATTTTTATTACTGAATCAGCATTAGACCCTATTAGTGTGGGGCTTTGTTAAGCGTATCAAGTCAAACATTTGGGACAAGTTGATCTGAACAGCAGGAAAGAATGCCTGATTATCGCAAAACAAATTTTATTTTCCTATTTACTACCCTACAGGGGTATGGTAATATAAGAATTGTAAAAAGTTAGATCATCACTTAAGGAGGGGTTCTTATGCAACAAGTCACACTTAATGTAAAAGGGATGTCTTGCGGACATTGTGTTAATTCTATTGAAGGAAATGTAGGTCAGTTAAAAGGGGTAGAATCTGTCAATGTTCATCTAAACGAAGGAAAAGTGGATATTGCATTTGATGCGAATGAAGTAAGCTTAAAAGAGATTACCGAGGTTATTGAAGATCAAGGATACGATGTTGAGTAGCCTGCCCAAGCAAAAATAATCATTAAATAAAAATGAAAATAAATCGTGCTAAAATGGCACGATTTATTTTCAGAAAAAATATACCCCTGCGGAGTATGCGGAAGATAGGAGTGGATAATATGACTCAAAAAGAAGCAACCCTGAAAATAGAGGGGATGACTTGTGCAGCTTGTGCTACACGAATTGAAAAAGGGTTGAAGAAGATAGATGGCGTGGAAGATGCAAATGTAAATTTTGCTCTTGAGAAAACAAAGATTAAATATGACCCCGATAAAACAGATACAGCAACATTTAAGGAGAAAGTCCAATCTTTAGGATATAACGTGGTAACGGATAAAGCAGAATTTGATATTACTGGAATGACTTGTGCGGCCTGCGCAAATAGAATTGAGAAACGGCTGAATAAATTAGATGGCGTCGAAAAAGCCGTGGTGAACTTTGCATTAGAGTCGGTTCTTGTGGAATATAACGCTGATCAAGTCTCTATTTCTGATATGAGGGAGGCCATTAAAAAACTGGGCTATACCCTTGAACAAAAGCAGGAAAAAACCGGAGAGGAAGCCGACCATCGACAAAAGGAAATCGAGCGGCAAACCGGCAAATTTATTTTCTCGGCTATTTTATCTTTTCCATTATTATGGGCAATGGTTAGTCACTTTGAATTCACCTCTTTTATTTGGCTGCCAGATATGTTTATGAACCCTTGGGTACAATTCGCCCTCGCCACACCGGTTCAATTCATTATCGGAAGACAGTTTTATGTCGGTGCCTTTAAAGCTCTAAGAAATAAAAGTGCCAACATGGATGTGTTGGTTGCCTTAGGAACATCAGCTGCTTATTTCTATAGTCTGTATTTAAGCATTATGTCAATTGGCTCAGAAGACCACATGGTTGAGCTTTATTATGAAACGAGTGCGGTTTTGATTACCTTAATTATTTTAGGCAAATTGTTTGAAGCGAAGGCAAAAGGCCGGTCGTCTGAGGCCATTAAGAAACTAATGGGGTTACAGGCAAAAAATGCAACTGTCGTCCGTGATGGGCAAGAAATGATCATTCCTATAGAAGACGTTTTGCAAGGTGATATTGTTTTTGTGAAGCCTGGCGAAAAGGTGCCAGTAGATGGTGAGATTGTCGAAGGTCAATCAGCGCTTGATGAATCGATGTTGACCGGAGAAAGCATTCCAATCGACAAAACGATTGGAGACCATGTAATCGGATCAACCATTAACAAGAATGGTTTCTTAAAAATTAAAGCGACGAAAGTAGGGAAAGACACAGCTTTAGCCCAAATTATTAAAGTTGTTGAAGAAGCCCAAGGCTCTAAAGCGCCTATTCAACGATTAGCTGATGTAATTTCGGGTATTTTCGTGCCGATCGTTGTAGGAATAGCCATTATTACCTTCCTAGTGTGGTATTTTGCCGTAAGTCCTGGAGAGTTTGCGGAAGCACTTGAGAAGTTTATCGCAGTGTTAGTTATTGCCTGCCCATGCGCGCTTGGTCTGGCTACACCAACTTCTATTATGGCCGGTTCAGGCCGTGCGGCTGAGTTTGGGATTTTATTCAAGGGTGGAGAACACCTGGAAACGACCCATCGTTTAGATACAATTATTCTGGATAAAACAGGAACAGTTACAAATGGGAAACCTTCCTTGACGGATGTTGTTTTAGCAGAGGGCGTGAATGAAACGGAATTTCTTACACTAGTAGGTACGGCTGAGAGAAATTCAGAGCACCCACTCGCTGAAGCGATCGTGGAGGGAATTAAAGAAAAAGGAATTGAGCTCGGATCACCGGCGACCTTTGAAGCCCTTCCCGGTTACGGTATTCAATCGACAGTGAACGGCAAAGAATTACTCATTGGTACACGCAGATTGATGGCGAAATATAACATTTATGTACAACAAGTATTACCGAAAATGGAGAGTTTAGAGAAGCAAGGGAAAACAGCTATGTTAGTAGCCATTGACGGACGCTACGCAGGGATTGTTGCTGTTGCGGATACCATTAAGGAAACACCCAAAGAAGCGATTGCCCGATTGCACAATATGGGCTTGGACGTTGTAATGATTACAGGGGATAACACCCAAACGGCTCAGGCGATTGCTAAGCAAGTCGGAATAAAGCATGTCATTGCTGAAGTTTTGCCAGAAGGCAAGGCAACGGAAGTGAAAAAGCTTCAGCAAGCTGGCAAAAAAGTCGCCATGGTAGGCGATGGGATCAATGATGCCCCGGCACTTGCGACAGCTGATATCGGGATGGCGATTGGCACGGGTACCGATGTGGCAATGGAAGCGGCAGATATTACCCTCATTCGGGGTGATTTAAATAGTATTGCAGACGCAATTTTTATGAGTAAGAAGACGATCACAAATATCAAGCAAAATCTTTTCTGGGCGCTTGCCTATAACTGTATCGGCATCCCTATTGCTGCAGTAGGCTTCTTAGCTCCGTGGCTAGCTGGAGCAGCAATGGCATTTAGTTCGGTATCGGTCGTCCTCAATGCCCTAAGACTGCAAAGAATCAAATTAAAGGCTTAAATATAGAAAGGAGGCGGCATATGTGAAGCGAAGTGTTATGATTTGGGCGGTTACGGCTATCGTATATCTTGGGGTAGTCATCGCAGGTTACAGCGTTTATGCAAATATGAATCCTAAAACGGATGAACAAACAAATCATACAGAGGAGGAAGAAAATATGAATCATCAACATAGTCATGGGAACCATGTCACAAACACTGCTAGTGAGGTCACACCGAAAGTATCCTATGCCAACGGAGTAATCACCATTGAGCTGAAAGATAAAAATAATCAAGTGCCGAAACTGGAAGTCTCCCATGAGAAATTTATGCATTTTATTGTCGTCAGTTCAGATTTGAAAGAGTACCATCATTTGCATCCAGAGAAGAAGGAAGATGGAATTTACCAGCAGAGGGTGAGTTTAGCTGATCGTTCTTACAAAGCGTTCGTTGATATAAAACCAAAGGGCCTCCAATATGCTGTAAAGCCTATTGAATTCCATGTTGGTGAAACGCACCATGAACACGGGGATAATAATCTCGTTGCGGATACGGATTTCGTTAAGACCATCAATGGCCAAACGGTTGAGTTGATTTCTCAGCCGTTTGCAATCAACAAAGAAATGACTCTTACTTTTGATATGAAAGGTGCTACCCCGGAGCCCTATTTAGGCGCCTTAGGGCACGTGGTCATCTTGGATGAAAATGGGGAAAAATATATCCATGTTCACCCTGCAGCCGATGATCAAACGGTATTTAAAACACAATTTGATAAGCCAGGTATTTACAAGATTTGGGCTGAATTTAAGTTTGAGGGACAGGTCAATGTCTACCCGTTTGTTATTAAAGTTAAATAATTAAGAACGTGGGAGGTGAGTATTCATGTCGAAAGTTCAGCTTGAGCTTTACACAAGACCTACTTGTTCAGATTGTCAGGCTGGAAAAGAGTTTCTCTCCAAGAATAATGTTTCTTATGTTGATTATGATTTAACGAAACAACCTTCTAAAGAAAGAGACTTAGTCAAAATAACAGGAACAAGAATGGTTCCGACGTTCGTATTTAAAAATAAATCCTTGTTTGGTCTAAGGAGCAAGAAAGAAGTTCTAATTGGATTTGAGCAAAATATAGACGAAATAAGAAACATATTGCATATTGATAGCTGACGTTCCGCCAACTGTTGCTTTTCTGTAAGCAAGTATATCTTTTAACCATTTGTATACGGTTCGGGAGTATAGTAAATATGAAGCGAATGATAAAATCAGGTGATTAGAAAGAGGGAAGAAATAAAATGGGGGACGATGTTAAAAAAATCAAGATGGCTGTCAATGGAGGAATAGATTTTGGGGCAAAGCTTAATGCAGAACAACTTCTCATGCTCTCAAAATATATGAATGAAAATGAAGAAATTGAACTAACAACCTTCCAACAGCTTTATATACGAATTCCAGAAGAGAAGATGGAAGAGATCATCAAGGAATTCGAAAGTGTTAAATTAGCCTGTTACCCAGTTGGGAATTACGTGAAGAGCTTGAGAACCTGTAATTTTTGCAAAGGCGAAGAAGAGGAAGGAATGCCAATAGCAAAAGAGCTAAACCGCCGCATTGCCGGAAAAAGTGTACCATTTACTCTTAAGGTGGCTTATACAGGCTGTCCTATTGGTTGCGGTGAACCTCTGTTAAGCGACATAGGCATTATGAAAATTAGAGATTATTATAACTTATATGTCGGCGGAAAAGCCAAAGGGAAAGACGCTGAGGTTGGTTCCCTACTGATGGAGAAGTTAACCCCCCAAGAATTGTACAGCACAATAGAAAAAATCATTGATGTATATTCCCAGACAGGCAAAAGACGAGAAACCTTCCATAAATTTTTAAAGCGTGTAGGCAGAGAGTCCTTAATTAGCTAAGAGGGAAAAGAGCCGGTTACAACTTTGTAACCGGCTCTTTTATATGATTATTTTATTCCTTAAGATTACTACGTATATGTTCGTGGATGCAAATCTACGCTTCCTCCCTTTAGGCAGTTGACGCGCTGATGAGCTAAGCCTATATACAAAAATTACACTTTTACTGTAAATATTTCTCTGGATAATATAGATTCTACGAAAAAACTTAACAGAAAATTTTAAAAAAACCTACCATTCGAAAAATAATTATGTTATATTCATAAATATTACAGTATAACTGTAAAATATTTTTGGATATTTCATTATATTCCTACGATTTATTACAGTAAGACTAGAATTTTATGAGGTGCTTAATTCTATGGAAGACATTCACAAAAAAATCAAAGCTTTACGTCTCCAAAACAACCTAACATTGAAGGAACTAAGTGAAGAAACTGGATTATCACTTAGCTTTCTTTCGCAAATCGAAAGGGGGACTTCCTCACTATCCATTACATCTCTGAAGAAATTGGCTGATGCACTAGGAGTCTCAATGATCTTCTTTTTTGAAGACGATAAAGAAAACCAAAACTATTTATTAAGAAAAAGCGATCAAAGAATATTTCAAGTAAATGGTGGAGAACAGAGGTACGTCCGCTTGTCCGGTACATTTCCAGACAGGAAACTGGAGCCGCTAATGGTTATACTTCCCCCAAAAATGAAAGAGGAACAGAGTTACAGTCATTCGGGAGAGGAGTTTTATTATGTCTTGCAAGGTGAGGTCATTTTTCATTTAAACCAGGACGGCTATCATCTGAAAGCTGGCGACACTATTCACTTTCCTTCTGAACTTTTGCATGCGTGGGAAAACCCAACTTCGGAGGAAACAATTATTTTGAGTATATCAACACCTATCATTTTCTAATTAACACAAAGGAGTGTAGAACAAATGAGAGTAGCGACAGATATCGGGGGCACTTTTACAGATCTTGTATATGTTGATGAAAACGGTTTCGTAGGAGTAGCAAAAAGCAATACCACTCCACCGAACTTTGAGAAAGGTGTACTTGACGTTATTGAGAAAGCTGGTATTAAAAGCGAGCAACTGTCGATGTTTATTCATGGAACAACGGTCATTATCAATGCGCTAACTGAGCGTAAAGGGGCCAAAATGGGGTTGATTACGACAGAAGGATTCCGGGATATTTTAGAAATTGCAAGAGGCAACAGGCCGGATCTATTTAATGTTCGATACAAAAAACCAGAACCGTTCGTTGAACGGCATTTGCGACTCGAGGTAAGTGAACGTCTCAATTATAAAGGTGAGATTCTATCCCCTCTGCACCGAGAAGATATAGAAAGATGTGTGGATTACTTTAAAAAAGAGGGTGTGGAGGCGATTGCCGTTTCTTACATGCATTCTTATGTTAATCCGGCACATGAAATAGAGACAGTAAAGATTATTAAAGAGCTATGGCCAGAAGTATTTGTGACAGCATCGAGCGATATCACAAAAGAATGGCGTGAATATGAAAGAACTAATACAGCCGTTTTAAATGCTTATGTCCAGCCCGCCGCTACTACATACATTGATAAATTAGACAAGAAATTACGGGAACAAACTGAGATAGATCAGCGTTACATCATGCAATCAAATGGCGGGACAACAAGATTTAACAGTGCCAAAGCGGCGCCTATTAACATGGTTGAGTCCGGACCGGTGGCCGGTATTTTTGGAGCCGCTGTTCTTGGGGAACTGATCGGTGAAAAAAACATCATTGCATTTGATATTGGTGGAACTACAGCAAAATGTTCACTCATTGAAAACGGGGAAGTGAAAGTTTCTACAGATTACTATATTGAGAGAGATAGCCGAAATGCAGGATACCCGATTAAAGCACCTGTTGTCGATATTGTGGAAATCGGAAATGGAGGCGGTTCCATCGCTTGGATAGATGATGCAGGCTCATTGAAAGTCGGGCCGCAATCTGCCGGTGCGATGCCTGGACCAGTCGCATACGGATTGGGTGGCACGGCTCCAACCACAACAGATGCTAACTTATTGACAGGCAGGCTGTCTCCTAAAAACTTCGACTACGATGTGGATATGGATCATGTAAAAGAAGTGATCCAGAAGAAAATAGGTGATCAATTTGAGATTTCTGCCGAAGAAGCAGCCCTTGGCATTATTCGCATTGCTAACTCGAACATGTTGAATGCATTAAAATTAATTTCTATTCGAAAAGGGCATAATCCGCAGGACTTCACTTTGCTGGCGTTTGGTGGAGGCGGATCGATGCACGCTCCGGCACTTGCACTCGAGCTCGGTGTTAAAAAAGTCATCGTACCAATTGCTTCACCGGTGTTCTCTGCCTGGGGAATGCTTATGACTGACTTGCGGCATGATTATATCCAAACATATATCAAACGGATGAATGAGCTTTCTCTTGCCGAAATGGATGCACAATGGGAAGAAATCGAGAAACAGGCGCTGACCTATTATGAAGATGAAGGGATGGAAGCTGGGACAATTGAATTCCATCGCTTTGCGGATATGCGCTATCTAGGACAAGAGCATACGGTAAAAGTTCCTGTTCCTAATGGCAAATGGACCGAGGAAGATAAACAGGCGATCATTGAAAAGTTCCATGAGCTTCACGAGAAGAATTACACATTTAAACTGGTTGATTCACCGACTGAAATTGTCAATCTCCATGTAACGGCTTTTGGCAAAGTGCCTAAACCGGTCATTGGAAAGATTACACGTGAAGGTTCTATAGAAGAAGCGAAAAAAGAAACACGTGATGTTTACTTCGAGCAAAAAGGGTGGGTTAGCACACCAGTTTACGATCGGGACAAACTTCCGCCAAATGAAGTAGTTCATGGACCCGCAGTAATAGAAGAAAAAGCAGCCGTCACTGTTATTTATGAAGGCCAGCAGTTGCACCTGGATGACTTTGGAAACATCATTATCGAAATGGAGGCAAAGTAATATGACAACTTCTGTAAAAGTGGATCCGTTTACACTGGAAATCGTTAAAGATTCTCTTTTGGCAGCTGGGGACGAGATGTTTGTGGCCCTTGCTCGCACATCCATGAGTCCTATCATTTACGAAGTACTTGACTATGCCAGCGGTTTGACTGATGCACAGGGAAATCTTCTTACTCAAGGCAACGGTGTTACCGGATTTATCGGAATGCTTACCTTTATGGTAAAGGAAACACTGAAGAAATATCCTGGCGATAAGCTGAAGCCTGGAGATGTTATTATCATCAATGACCCTTATAACGGAGGAGGATCCCATCTTTCCGATGTTGGACTTGTTATGCCGATTTTCTATGAAGGTGAACTCATTGCCTTCTCGGCAAACAAGGCCCATTGGACAGAGGTCGGCGGGAAGGATCCCGGCTCATTTACAAACGATGCCGTAGACATTTTTCAAGAAGGCCTTCAATTCAATTGTATTAAATTATATGAAGAAGACCGCTTAAATGAAGGCATTGTTGAAATTATTCGCTCCAACGTCCGCTTTCCGGACCTGTCATTAGGGGACATGTGGGCGCAGGTTGCCGCCTTACGCACAGGCGACCGCCGATTAAAAGAACTTTGTGAAAAGCATAGCAAAGAAACTATTCTGACAGCTATTAATTACTTATTGGATCATGGAGAGATCATTTCTCGACAAGAAATTAAAAAGCTGCCAAAGGGTGTTTTTGAAGCGGAAGATTATATTGATACAGACGGCATGGGCAACGGACCATTTAAAATTAAAGTAAAGGTAACGATTACGGATGACGAATTTATTTGTGATTTTCGGGGAAGCCACCCACAGGTGCCAGGCCCGATGAACTGTTCCTATACAGGGCTCATGTCAGCTGTGCGATCTATTTTCCTGGCTATAACAAACCCTGAGCAAGATGTGAACGATGGAGTGTTTAGGCCACTTCAGGTACTTGTTGACAAAAAATCAATTATGTCTGCCGAGCGACCAGTTCCTGTCTCTAACTATTTTGAGACGCTCTTAGGAAGTTTAGACTTAGTCTGGAAAGCTTTGGCGCCACACTTGCCAGAACGGCTGACTGCAGGACACCATTTGTCCGTTTGTGCCGTAACATTGTCTGGTAATCACCAAGATACAGAGGAACCTTTCCTTATTGTTGAACCTTCTGTTGGAGGATGGGGTGGAGGCGCTGGACAAGATGGCGCTTCAGGTCAGTTCTGTATCGCAGATGGTGAGACGTATAACGTTCCGGTCGAAGTAGCGGAAACACGTTATGGTGTTCTTATTGATGAATATAGTCTTCGCCAGGACGGCAATGGGGCAGGTGCAGGTGAATACATTGGCGGAAAAGGGGTCATCCGTGCTTATCGCGCATTATCTGATAACCAGGCCGCCACAGTTACCTTTGGCCGCAATAAATTTTATCCGTGGGGAATGAACAAAGGCCATGAAGGTTCGCCAAACGAGTTCTATGTTCATAAGGCAAATGGGGAGATAGATGGACCATATGGTGTTTATCCGCGGTACAAGCTTCAAAAGAACGATGTGGTACGCCTGATGACAGGAACAGGAGGCGGTTATGGCAGTCCGTCCAAGCGTCCAGCCGCCCAAGTGGCCAAGGATGTGAAAAATGGTTATTTCACTGTCGAAGAGGCAAAAGCACACTTCCTCGTTGACATCGACCCGGATACTTTTGACTATCAAGAGCTGCCAGGCAGACTATCATAATTGGAGGCATTCATATGGATATTAAAGAACCAAAAGTCACAAAAGAAATTGTTCAAACCCTTTTTCAGAATCAATTCCAAGGCACGGAAGTAAAGTTCGGTTTTGTTTCCATCCCAGCCGGAGAGCGCCTTCCCTTAGAAGGAACGGGTGTTCATGAAGAACATGAGTATTCGTATATTCTCAAGGGCACTTTAGCTGGTGAGAGCGGGGGACAGCCTTATAAAATTAATGCGGGGGAAGCGTCTTATATTCCTGCTGGAGAGCACCATTGGTGTGTCAATGAAGGGGAAAGTGCTTGCGAATTGATCTATGCATTGGTGAAAAGTTGATAATAAAGTGAAAAATAGAATAGGAAGACATAGGTGCTTCCTATTCTATTTTTATACCATAAAAAGGATGTGAAAGGATGGAGCAAACGAATACAGTGGAAGTGACAAAGAAAACAAGTTCAGAGGGATTCATGAGCCAAGATCAGGCATTGGATTCTATCCCCGAATCTGCTCGGCAGCATTGGCTGACTCCAGCGATGATTTTTGGCGGATTAGAATTTACCATTCCAGTTTTAATGGTCGGCTCTACATTAACCGGAAGTTTTGGGTTGTCAAAAATACTTTTAATACTTCTCATTTCATTATTCGGCATTCAATGGGTTGGAAATACCTTGCAAGGATATATAGGCGCGAAAACAGGGCGCTCTTCTTCTGTTATTTCCCGTTCCAGCTTCGGTGATGTTCAGGCAAAAGTCATTGTTGGATTTACCATTTTTATCGTTTCACTTGGCTGGTGGGCATTGCAAACGGCTGTTGCGGGAAATGCGATTTCTGCGATGTTGGGCATAGATTACAAGGGTAATTGGGTTGGCTGGGCGATTGTCACTGTCATATGCGGATTACTTTTTGCATTGCCGTCTATCATCGGCTACAGCTCGATGAAATGGACAGATTATATCGCCGTTCCCGCTGGCCTTATTTTAATAGCTGGGGGAATATACTACGCATTAAGAAATACAGGCTGGGAGGCGATCGCTTCATGGCATCCAGAACCTACGATGACAATATGGGCTGCCATTAGTTTAGTGATCGGAGTAAATGTTTCTCAGTGGGTCATTGCCTCGGATTATACACGCTATGCAAAGCCCACCTGGAAAGACAATATTATTATTCCGAGTGGCATTATATTCGTGGGTTTTCCTCTTTTCATTGTTGGGGCTATAATGGCCGTAGGAGTGGGGGATGCCGATATCGTGAATGTTATGATGGGCATGGGTTTTCCTATTTGGGGCTTTCTTATTTTATGGTTTGCGACTTGGACATCGCAACTTGTCAATAACTATAGCATGGGATTAGCTTTAGCAAATATTTTTAATGTCAACTCCGGGAAAGGGAGAGCACTCCTCACACTTCTTGGCACGATTCTGGCAATTATTGTCGCGCTATTAGGAATACTTGAACATTTTATGGACTTCTTATACTTAACAGCCTTGCTTTACCCAGCTATAGGAGGCGTCATGATGGGTGATTTCTTCTTTATTCGCAAACAACAGTGGGAGGATTGCAGAGGGTGGAACTGGATGGCCACCATTGCCTTACTTGCGGGAGTCGTTGTCGGCTATCTTACACAATATGTATCCCCATGGGGGCTGCCAGCCGTTCAATCCCTCCTTATTTCCCTCGTTGTGTACATCGTTGCAATGAAGATAAAAAAGAACGTAGCGCCGGATCAGTTTACAGCATAGCCCTATGTTAACCAAGAATTATCACCTATTTAATAGTAAGTAAAGAACATACCCATGAACAAACGAAATAAAAAGCCGGTCCCTTTAAAATGGGACTGACCCCTATTTTTGAGACAGGGATCAAAACACCTTTAAGCAGCCAGCTGCCGATATTTGACCGGTGGC